>NZ_RZPQ01001370.1:0-604 GCF_003999135.1 Mesorhizobium sp. M7A.F.Ca.CA.004.06.1.1
ATCGTGCAGTGCACGGCCGGCACCGACGAGAACCAGATCCGCTATGGCTGGAACTACGCACAGCTTCTGGCAAAGGGCCCAAGCCAGGATGCGCTGGTGCCGACGCCGCTCTACCGCGCCATGCAGGACGGCAAGCTTTGCCGCCTCGAGGAGCTGACGCGCATGGGCTCCGATGTGCAGGACACGCTGATCACCGTCCTGTCCGAAAAGATGATGCCGATCCCGGAACTTAACACCTCGATCTACGCGCAGCGCGGCTTCAACATCATTGCCACCGCCAACAACCGCGACAAGGGCGTCAACGAGTTGTCGTCAGCGTTGAAGCGCCGCTTCAACGTCGTCGTGCTGCCTTTGCCCGAAGACATGGCGGAGGAAGTGGCGATCGTCTCCAAGCGGGTCGGCGAGATGGCCGGCGGTCTTGACCTTCCGGTGCCGAAGAATGTCGGTGAGGAGATCGCGCGAGTGCTGACCATTTTTCGCGAGTTGCGCTCCGGTGCTACAGCCGACGGCAAGGTGACGTTGAAGACGCCGTCCGGTTCGCTGTCCACGGCCGAAGCCATTGCCACCATGGTCGGCGGCCTCAGCCAGGCGGCCTGGTTCGACA
>NZ_RZPQ01001371.1:0-604 GCF_003999135.1 Mesorhizobium sp. M7A.F.Ca.CA.004.06.1.1
CTACTGGAATGTCCGCCTGCTCGACCATCTCTTCGATTTCGACGAGATCCGCGTCCATTCGCGCCGCCCGGAAAGCCGCGACGGTTTTGCCGCCAGACTATCCGCCGATCTCGGCAAGACGGTGACGGCGGTCGCCGACTGGAAAAGCTGCATCGAGGGCGCCGACATTGTCGTCGAGGCCTCGCGGTTGCCGGAGCCGCAGCCATTGCTCAAGACCGAATGGATCAAGCCCGGCGCGTTGGTCGTGCCCTACGGCACGATGAGCGCGGTGGAACTGTCGTTGACCGATATCATGCAGAAAATGGTCGTCGACGATTGGGGCCAGTGCAAGGGCGGCAAGTTCGGCTCGCTGCGCGCCCATGTCGAGACCGGGCGGCTGAGCGAGAAGACGCTGCATGCCGAGCTTGGCCAGATCGCCGCCGGTCTGAAAGCCGGGCGCGAAAGCGACGCCGAAACGATCCTGTTCTGGCATCGCGGCCTGTCGCTGTCCGACATTGCGCTGGGCAAGGCGATGCTGGCCAAGGCCCAAGTGCAAGGCATCGGCCAGCGGCTGCGCTTCGCATGAGCGCGCTCGTCCTCACCGGAACCGGCGTCGGTATTGACG
>NZ_RZPQ01001372.1:0-603 GCF_003999135.1 Mesorhizobium sp. M7A.F.Ca.CA.004.06.1.1
TTTCAGCATAGGGCTGAAGCTGCGGGAATGGCCGGTACGCCAGAACAAGATAGGCGTCGCCGGCGGCGATGTTCTTCAAGCAATGCCGGCAAGGCATGCCGTCACCGTCGGAGATCTTTCGCTCGGGCATTTGGCCATAAGCATCGATCCCGCCGCGCTGCAGCGTCCTGACACCTTCGGTCGGCAAAGCTTTGAACTGGATGGTCATGGAAAATCTCCGGTGTGGTCTACCGGAAATTATCCCTTTGAACTCTCGCCGCCCACCCGATTCCTGCCAGATATCGAAGAGCCGGTCGCCCGTCGGCGACCGGCTCTCATCAAGTCCCGTCGAAAGCGCCGTCTAACTAAAATTCAGAGCTGCGGCTCAACGGATGAAATCGTCGAAGCGGCGCAGTGTCACCCGGCGATTCTGCCAGTTTTCGTTCTGCGTCTGCACCAGCAAAAACTCTTCGCCATAGCCGACTGTCTCGAGAGCATGACCCGGCACGCCGAATTCGCGCACCAATGTGCGCTTGAGCGAAGCGGCGCGCTGTTCGGACAGAGCCTGATTCGACTGGAAGGAGCCGACGGCGTCGGTGTGGCCCTCGATCAGCACGCGGGCGC
>NZ_RZPQ01001373.1:0-602 GCF_003999135.1 Mesorhizobium sp. M7A.F.Ca.CA.004.06.1.1
GTCGCGATGTTGGCATCATGGTCCATGTCGGTGATGACGATCTCGTCGCGCTCCTGCAGCATCTGGCCGATGCCGAGGCTGACCAGGCGGATGAACGAGGTGGCGTTCATGCCGAAGCAGATTTCCGCCGGGCTATAGGCGTTGATGAGCAGCGCGACGCTTGTCCGCGCATCGGCGACCGACTGGTCGACAGTGACGCTGCGGCCATAACGGCCGCCACGCTGCACATTGTGCGAAACCAGATGGTTGGTCACCGCGTCGAGCACGCTCTGCGGAATTTGCGCGCCGGCGGCATTGTCCAAAAAGATGAAGTCGCCGGCCCGTTGCAGGGCTGGAAACATGGCGCGGATGGCGTCGACGGGGAACGCGGTGGCATTCGCATTGTCGGTTTGATGCTTGTTCACGGGGTAGGCTCCTGCGGAGGACTTGGGCGGGGTGGGATCGGTTGACGAGGTCAGCGCTTCTTTTCGGTCTTGAAGCGCTCTTCAAGCAGGCTGACGAGGCGGACCATCGGCCAGAGAAAGATGAGATAGACAAGGGCTGCGCCGATCAGCGGCGAGGGGTTGGCGTAAAGCGACTGCGCGTTGGTCGCTTCCTTCAAG
>NZ_RZPQ01001374.1:0-601 GCF_003999135.1 Mesorhizobium sp. M7A.F.Ca.CA.004.06.1.1
CCGCCATGGAGGTCTTCGCGGCGGTGAAACAACTGGAGGCCGCAGGCGCCATCGGCGCCGAGATCGAGGTCGTCCCGGTCGAGGTGGCCAAGGCGATCTCGGAACGCACATCGCTGATCATGCTGTCGATGGGAGCGGGCACCGGTTGCGATGCGCAATATCTGTTCGCCGACGACATCCTCGGCCAGAACCGGGGCCACATGCCTCGCCATTCCAAGGTCTACCGCAACTTCGCCGCCGAATATGATCGTTTGCAGGCCGAGCGCATCGCCGCGTTCTCGGAGTATGTTGCCGATGTCAACAGTCTCGCCTATCCCGAAGACAAGCATGTGGTGCATATGGATCCGGCTGAGCTCAGCCTGTTCATGAAAAGGGTCGACAGGGCGTGAAATCTCAAGGCAATGATGCGACGGACGAGGCCGCGCCGGTTCATATTCTTACGCTTTCCTGCGAGGACCGGCCGGGGATCGTCGCCGCCGTCACGGCGGAGCTTGCCGCGAACGGCGCCAACATCGCCGAAAGCAGCCAGTTCTGGGACCGGCAGACCAATCGCTTTTTCATGCGGATCGCCTTCATCAGCCCGCCAGGCTCGACCAGGGAC
>NZ_RZPQ01001375.1:0-595 GCF_003999135.1 Mesorhizobium sp. M7A.F.Ca.CA.004.06.1.1
CCGGACGGGATCGAGGCCGGACGGGCCCGACTCGCGGTAGGCCGCGTCGTGGCTGCGGTGGCCGTTTGCCGGTCCGCCGTGGCCGTAGGATGCGGCCCCTGGCCGGAACGCGGCCATCATGCCGGCGGCACCCGTGGTGGCGGCGCGGACGCCGGCATCGGCCAGTGCCTGTCGAATTGCACCGACGATCAATCCGCGCACAAGGCCGGGATCGCGGAAGCGCACATCGGCCTTGGCTGGATGGACATTGACGTCGACGATGGCCGGGTCGAGCGTCAGGAACAGCACCGTCACCGCATGGCGGTCACGCGGCAGGACGTCGGCATAGGCACCGCGTATGGCGCCGGCGATCAGCTTGTCGCGCACCGGGCGGCCGTTCACATACGCATATTGCTGCAGCGCGTTGGCGCGGGTGAAGGACGGGATCGACACGTGGCCGGTCAGATGCACGCCTTCGCGCATCGCATCGACGGCAATCGAATTGTCGGGAAAGTCGGTGCCCATCACCTGGGCGACACGGCGCAGGCTGCCTTCCGCGCTGTCATCCGCCGCCGGCAATTCCAGCGTCGAGCGGTCCGAGCCGGCCAGCGTGAAG
>NZ_RZPQ01001376.1:0-593 GCF_003999135.1 Mesorhizobium sp. M7A.F.Ca.CA.004.06.1.1
GGTGAGAACTGCGCCGAGGAGCCACAGGCCAACGGCAGGCCAAGTGGCGACAATGAACATGCCAACAACGACGGTGAAGACGCCGCTGCCGGCGATCCATCCCCACCCACCCTGGCTGCGAAGCTGCAAGCCAATAACAATGCGAAGGGTGCCAGCGGCAATGAGCAGGACGCCGAGCACCAGGGAAATGCCGACGGCGGTTAAGACAGGATCGTAGACCGAGATCGCTCCGGCAGCCGCATAGAGCAGTCCGGCCAGGAGGTAGAGAAAGCGGCGGCCCCAGCTGCCAGTCGTGAAGGCGTGGATGATCTGCATCACGCCACCGGCGATCATCATGGCGGCAATATAGAGAACGGATACGAGCGTCGCGAGCAGGAGGTTTAGGCCCGCAATCGCACCGGTGACCAGAAGTCCAATGCCAAGCGCTACGAACCAACCCCACTTGCCGTGAAGTTCCTTCAGTGGCGCTCCGGGCGAGCGGTTGATGGTGGTGTCGAACATTTCAGGTCTCCTTCTTTGCTGGATCGGATAGGCTTGATGCATCTGGCCAAGGGCCAGAAGATCGCGTGGCGACCACGGAATACCCGAGGAGG
>NZ_RZPQ01001377.1:0-592 GCF_003999135.1 Mesorhizobium sp. M7A.F.Ca.CA.004.06.1.1
GGAAGAAGGGCTATGCGACCGAGGCGGCGCACGCGCTGGTCGACCTCGCCTTCCAGAGGACGTCGATCCAGGTTCTGCATGCCTCGACACGGGTCATCAATCCGGCCTCGCGCCGCGTCATCCACAAATGCGGGTTCCAATATGCCGGCCAGGGCATGCTGAACTCGATTGTCGCCGGCCAGGTTCCCGTCGAGCGCTACCGGCTCGATCGCAAGACCTGGACGAGCTTGCGGAACTGGGTCCACTTTTGATGTGTGCCGATATTCAGGTGAGGCCGGCCTGCGAATGGCGGTTTCCTGCGCTTCCGGTGCTCGCGTACGAAAAGTACACTCCGCTCCGGTTCTCGGAAGCCACTATTCTCGGCTCGGCCTGACCTGAATCTCGACACACATCGGGTACGGCGCGAAACCAATGGGAGGCAAACTTGGATCAGCCCAGTTCGACCCAGACCGGCAGGTGGTCCGAGCCGACGGCCTTTCGGTCGACCCACAGGCGCTGCAGGGACCTGGCGAGCGACGCGCTGGTGAAGATGTAGTCGATGCGCTTGTGGCGGCTGGGATCGGTGGGTTGCCTGGGATCGACCCAGCTGATG
>NZ_RZPQ01001378.1:0-592 GCF_003999135.1 Mesorhizobium sp. M7A.F.Ca.CA.004.06.1.1
CCCGCACGCCGCAGTTGCCGGCGCTACGCCTGCCGGCAAAATTCGGCACGCGGCTCTTGGTGATCGGGCGCGGCGCTGTTAGTCTGGCGGCAACTTAAAACACTGAAGCGCCTGCTGCGTCCATCATAGGTTCGCGCGGCGCCGGAAGGAACGACAGTGGAAGACCACGACACCGGCGCCGGCGCGCCGGAGGTGGGCGTGTCCAGCGCTTCCCGGCGGTCGGCTGGCCCGGGGAATGCAAGCTGGCAGCAACGCCGCCCGACGGAGCTCCGCTCCGCGGACGGGCAGGCGGGCGACGCACCCCACAAAGGCAAGCCCAAGAAGCGGCGCAAGCGAAGGCGCGGGCGCAAGGTTTTTGCGCGCGACGAGACACGTCCCACGGAGAATCGATCGCCGGCGCCGGGCGAGACCGGTGTCCCGGCGGCGGAGGCCCACAGACCGTCGGAATCGGTGGCCTCGCCCGTCGCTGTGGTGCCACGGCCGGAACAGAGCGCCCGTCGGCCGCCGGTCCAGGAGCTTCCGGTGTTTGCGGCGCTTGACCTTGGCACCAACAATTGCCGGCTGCTGGTGGCCGTGCCGACGCGGCATGGCC
>NZ_RZPQ01001379.1:0-590 GCF_003999135.1 Mesorhizobium sp. M7A.F.Ca.CA.004.06.1.1
GTGCTAGCCGATGCCGGCTTGAGCCAGGACGAGATCGACTACGTTAACGCCCACGGCACCTCGACGCCGGAAAACGACAAGATGGAGCATCTGTCGCTGTCGACGGTGTTCGGCGAACGGATCGGCTCGATGCCGGTCTCGTCGAACAAATCGATGATCGGCCACACGCTGTCGGCGGCGGGCGCCGTCGAGGCGGCGTTCTCACTGATGACGATGCGCGAAAGCGTCATCCCGCCGACCATCAACTATGACAATCCCGACCCCGCGATCGTGCTCGACGTGGTGCCGAACAAGAAGCGCAATGCCGAGGTCCGCACCGTGCTGTCGAACTCCTTCGGCTTCGGCGGCCAGAACACTTGCCTTGTCATGGCGCGGGAACCGGTCTAAGCGACCTTTTTCAGCCAGACCGAAACCGACAGGCCCAATGCGCGCATTGCAACTTATCGAGGACCGCCGTCTTGAAACGGTGGACCTGCCGCCTCCCCCACCGCCGGCACTTGGCGAAGTCACGCTGCGCATCAAGGCGGTGGCGCTGAACCATATCGACGTCTGGGGCTGGCGCGGCATGGCCTTCGCCAAGCGCAAGCTGC
>NZ_RZPQ01000137.1:0-10218 GCF_003999135.1 Mesorhizobium sp. M7A.F.Ca.CA.004.06.1.1
GGTGCCACGCAGCCGGACGGCGCCCGAAAAGAGCGATCTGCGCGCCGATCTCGCCGTGCTGCGCCGCACGCCCGTCCTGCTCGGCCTCGCCACCACGGTGCTCGGCTATGCCGGCGTCTTCGCCGTCTTCACCTATATCGCACCACTGCTGACCGAGATCAGCGGCTTCAAGGAAGCGGCCGTGTCGCCGATCCTGCTCGTCTTCGGCGGCGGTCTCATCGCCGGCAATTTGCTTGGCGGCAAGGTCGCCGACCGCTGGCTGGTGCCGGCCGTGCTGGGCAGTCTCGTGGTGCTGGCCCTGGTGCTCGCCACCATGAGCTTCGCCATCCACAGCCAGGTCATGGCCGTCATCTATGTCGGCCTGCTCGGTGCCGCCGCCTTCGCCACAGTGGCGCCGCTGCAGATGTGGGTGCTGGACAAGGCGCAAGGTGCCGGCCAGAGCCTCGCCTCGTCCTTCAACATCGCCGCCTTCAATCTCGGCAATGCGGCAGGCGCCTGGCTTGGTGGTGCGGTGATTGCCCATGGCCTTGGCCTGGGCTCCCTTACCTGGGTCGCCGCCCTGCTGCCGCTCGCGGCACTCGGTGTGGCGGGGCTGGCGCTGCGTCTCGATCGCACCGCCACGCTCGGCGAGCCTGCCTCCATCCGGTCGTGACCGTCCTCTGCAAACCCGCTTCCCACACCCTTCATTCCACAGGAGTAAAAAGATGGACTACCGACGTCTCGGTGCATCGGGCCTGAAAGTGCCCGCACTCTCATTCGGCGCGGGAACCTTTGGCGGCTCCGGCCCGCTGTTCGGCGCCTGGGGCAACAGCGACGCCAGGGAGGCGCGGCGGCTGATCGACATTTGCCTGGAGGCCGGCGTCAATTTGTTCGACACCGCCGACGTCTATTCGAACGGCGCCTCGGAAGAGGTGCTTGGCGAAGCCATAAAAGGCCGCCGCGATGCCGTCCTGATATCGACCAAGACCGCGCTGCCGATGGGCGACGGACCGGCTGACTATGGCTCTTCCCGGTCGCGGTTGATCAAGTCGGTGGACGCCGCGCTGAAGCGCCTCGGCACTGACTATATCGACCTGTTGCAACTGCACGCTTTCGATGCCGGGACGCCGATCGAGGAGGTCTTGTCGACGCTGGACGAACTCGTGCGCGCCGGCAAACTGCGCTATGTCGGCGTCTCCAATTTCTCCGGCTGGCAAGTGATGAAGTCGCTGGCGCAAGCCGACAAGCACGGTTATCCGCGCTATGTCGCGCACCAGGTCTACTACTCGCTGGTCGGCCGCGACTACGAATGGGAGCTGATGCCGCTCGGCCTCGACCAGGGCGTTGGCGCGCTCGTGTGGAGCCCGCTTGGCTGGGGCCGCCTGACCGGCAAGATCCGCCGTGGCCAGCCCTTGCCGGAAAAGAGCCGGCTGCACGACACGGCAAGCTTCGGACCGCCGGTCGAGGACGAGCATCTCTATCGGGTGATGGATGCGCTCGATGCGGTGGCGCAGGAAACCGGCAAGACCGTGCCGCAGATCGCCATCAACTGGCTCCTGCAGCGCCCGACCGTGTCGTCGGTCATCATTGGCGCCCGCAACGAGGAACAGCTTCGCCAGAACCTCGGCGCCGTCGGCTGGACCTTGACGCCGGAGCAGATCGGGAAACTCGACGCCGCAAGCGAAGTCACCGCGCCCTACCCGTACTTCCCGTATCGGCGGCAGGAAGGCTTTGCCCGGCTGAACCCGCCGGCTGTTTGATTAAGTCACAGTCTTACGTTCCGGGGCCGCCATAGAGACATTTGGGGGTAGCCGAAGCCCCTCAACTTCGTCATCCACGGGCGGAGCAGCCGCGAAGCGGCGTCGCGAAGACCCGAGGATCCATGCCGCGACCTTGGCCGTAAAGTGCAGCGGAGCAGAATTCTGCACCGTTGTGACGCTTCGGAGTCCCGGCATGGATCCTCGGGTCTGCGCCGCGTCGCTTCGCTCCTTGCTTCGCCCGTGGATGACGACGCGATAGGCGTTTGCGCCAACCACTAATGGTCGACAAAATGCCTGCCTACTGCTCTCAGTGCAGCACGAACTCCCCATCCACCTTGCGCCACTCATTCGGCGCGATCAGCTTCTGGTGGGTGTAGCTGATCGAATGCAGCGGCCCGTCCAGCTTGGCCTTCCAGAATTCGATGAACTTGATCAGCACCGGAAACTTCGGCGCCAGATCGTAGTCCTGCCAGATGAAGCTCTGCAGCAGATGCGGGTGATCGGGAAAGTGATAGAGAATCTTGGCCGTGGTCAAGCCATAGCCTTTGAGCATCAGGTCCATTTCGGCATGGTCGCGCATTACGGTCCCCAGGTTGATTCGCCTGTCCTCCCATGGCTGATTGTGCGCGCCGCTGATTAATCGTCTATTGATTTTTTCTTCATCTGAACCGGCTTTAGCATGCGAAAACATGCAGTTAGCAGCGCACTTGGCCGAGTGCTGACAGCCTCGGGGAAGCCCCCTGCGGCATCCCGCCGCGCGAATCCAACGTCTAATGTTGCCGTAACGGCGGAACTGGTAATAATGCCGCCGAATTCGCGGCCCTGTCGCCGCGATCCCGCCGGCATTTCAAGCCGGCGATTGGTTCGGGAGGAAAGTCAGGAATGTCCGAGGTTCATGTCCATCGCGTCCAGCCGGCGTGGAAGAAAAACGCGCTGATCGACAATGACACCTACCTGAAATGGTATGCCGACAGCGTCAAGAACCCGGACAAATTCTGGGGCAAGCACGGCAAGCGCATCGACTGGTTCAAGCCCTTCAGCAAGGTCAAGAACACCTCCTTCGACGGCAAGGTCTCGATCAAATGGTTCGAGGACGGACTGACCAACGTTTCCTACAACTGCATCGACCGGCACCTGAAGAAGCGCGGCAACCAGACCGCCATTATCTGGGAAGGCGACAATCCCTACGATGACAAGAAGGTCACCTATAACGAGCTCTACGAGCATGTCTGCCGGCTCGCCAATGTGATGAAGAAACACGGCGTCAAGAAAGGTGATCGCGTTACCATCTACATGCCGATGATCCCGGAAGCCGCCTATGCGATGCTGGCCTGCACGCGTATCGGCGCCGTCCATTCGATCGTCTTCGGCGGTTTCTCGCCGGATGCGCTGGCCGGCCGCATCGACGACTGCAAGTCGACCTTCGTCATCACGGCTGATGAAGGCCTGCGCGGCGGCAAGCCCATCCCTTTGAAGGAAAACACCGACAAGGCGATCGAGATCGCCGCGAAAGCCGGAACGAAAGTCGAAAAGGTGGTGGTCGTGCGCCGCACCGGCGGCAAGACCGGCTGGGTTTCAGGCCGCGACGTCTGGTACCACGACGAGGTCGCGACGGTGAAAGCCGAATGCAAGCCCGAGAAGATGAAGGCCGAGGACCCGCTGTTCATCCTCTACACATCGGGTTCGACCGGCAAGCCGAAGGGCGTGCTGCACACCACCGCCGGCTATCTCGTCTACGTCTCGATGACCCACCAATATGTCTTCGATTACCATGACGGCGACATCTACTGGTGCACCGCCGATGTCGGCTGGGTCACCGGCCACAGCTACATCGTCTACGGCCCGCTCGCCAACGGCGCCACCACGCTGATGTTCGAAGGCGTGCCGAATTATCCGTCGCAGTCGCGCTTCTGGGAAGTCATCGACAAGCACAAGGTCAACATCTTCTACACCGCGCCGACGGCGCTGCGCGCGCTGATGGGCGCCGGCGACGCGCATGTCGCCAAGACATCGCGCAAGTCGCTGCGCGTACTGGGTTCGGTCGGCGAACCGATCAATCCGGAAGCCTGGGAGTGGTATTTCAACATCGTCGGCAACGGCAAGGTGCCGATCGTCGACACCTGGTGGCAGACCGAGACCGGCGGCATCCTGATCACGCCGCTGCCCGGCGCCACCGACCTCAAGGCGGGATCGGCGACGCGGCCTTTCTTCGGCGTCAAGCCGCAGCTGGTCGACGGCGAGGGCAAGGTGCTGGAAGGTGCGGCCGACGGCAATCTGTGCATCACCGATTCCTGGCCGGGCCAGATGCGCACCGTCTATGGCGACCACGACCGCTTCGTGCAGACCTATTTTTCGACCTACAAGGGCAAGTATTTCACCGGTGACGGCTGCCGCCGTGACGCCGACGGCTATTACTGGATCACCGGCCGCGTCGACGACGTCATCAACGTCTCCGGCCATCGCATGGGCACGGCCGAGGTCGAATCCGCACTGGTCAGCCACGACAAGGTTTCGGAAGCCGCCGTCGTCGGCTATCCGCACGACATCAAGGGACAGGGCATCTACTGCTACGTCACGCTGATGGCCGGCGAGCAGCCGAGCGAGGAGCTGCGCAAGGAGCTGGTCGCCCATGTCCGCAAGGAGATCGGCGCCATCGCTTCGCCCGACAAGCTCCAGTTCGCGCCCGGCCTGCCGAAGACGCGTTCCGGCAAGATCATGCGCCGCATCCTGCGCAAGATTGCCGAGGACGATTTTTCAGCGCTCGGCGATACTTCGACGCTCGCCGATCCGGCCGTCGTCGATGATTTGGTCGCCAACCGGCAAAACAAGAAGAGCTGATGCAGGCAGCGCTTGGCACTGTCAGTGAGCTTTGGCGCTATCCGGCGAGTTCGCTTGCCGGCGAGCGCCGGGAGACAATCTCGGTCGACATCGAGAGCATTAAGGGCGACCGCATGTTCGGCCTTGTCGACGCGTCCGACAATGAGATCGCGCGACCGGACCGCGACCCGAAATGGCACAAGGTGCCGCGCATCCGAACCCGGCTGTCGCCGACCCTGGAACTCGAGATTGCCGTTCCCGAGGGCAACTGGCTGGCTGCGCCAAGTATCGAGAGCGACCGCGCGGTATCGGCCTATCTCGGCTTCGAGGCCTCGATCCGGCCGTTTCGTCGCGAGAATGCCGCGCCTGACTATTCCGGCCCGCTGACGGCGGAGCGTTATCGCAAGGCGCCGATCCATCTGTTGACCACGGCTTCGCTGGCGCGCCTGAAGGCATTGCATCCGGAAGGCACCCCCGATCCGCGCCGTTTTCGTCCCAACATCGTCGTCGACATGGCGGCACTCGAAGGGTCGTTTCCGGAGACGGAATGGATCGGCCGCAAGCTTGCCATCGGCGACCTGTTGCTGACCATCTCCGAACCCTGCCGCCGCTGCGGTTTCACCATCATCGCCCAGGATGGCTTCGACCATGATCCGGCGATCCTGCGCAATCTGGTTCGCCATAACGCCCACAATCTCGGCGTCTATTGCACGGTCGACCGGCCGGCGCGCGTCGAAACCGGCGACGCGATGCGCTTCCTGTAAGCTATCGATACAGATCCGCCCGCGTCGGCGGCAGGCCGCTTGGACCACGCGCGCGCTTGGTCACGACGGTCTGGAAAATCTGCGCCGAGGCGCGTTCGAAGGTGATCGAACAGCCCGTCAGGTAAAGCAACCATAGCCGTGCCTTGGCTTCGCCCACCTCGGCGATTGCCTCGTCGAACCTTTCGTGCAGCCGCTCCGCCCACAGTCTGCAGGTGCGGGCATAGTGCTCGCGCAGGTTCTCGACATCGTAGACGAGAAAACCATGCGCCTCGAGATTGCCTGTTGTCATTCCGATCGTGTCGAGTTCGCCGCCGGGGAAGATGTATTTGAGCAGCGCCTTGTACTCCGGCCCCTTGCGCAGGGTCTTCTTCATGTCGCCCTTGCTGCGCCGGGTGATGGCGTGGTGCAGATAGATGCCGCCCGGCTTCAGCAGGCGATGAATGGTCTTGAAATAGGTGGCGTGGTTGGCGAGCCCAAGATGTTCGAACATGCCGATCGACGAGATCTTGTCGAACGAGCCGGTGAGTTCGGCATAGGATTTGATCTCGATGGTGATGCGGTCCTCCAGCCCTTCGGCGCGGATGCGTTCGCGGGCAAGATCGGTCTGCGCCTGCGACAGCGAGACACCGTGGCCGATAACACCATAGTTCTTCGCGGCATGGATGAGCATCGCTCCCCAGCCACAGCCGATGTCGAGCAGTCGTTCGCCAGGCTTCAGCCGGAGCTTGCGACAGATATGGTCGAGCTTGTCGATCTGCGCCTGGTCGATGCTGTTGGCGAAATCCTTGAAGTAGCCGCAGCTGTAGACCATGCGCTCGTCGAGGAAGAGCCGGTAGAAGGCGTTCGAAATGTCGTAGTGATGCTGGATCGCCTCCTGGCTCGAACCGCTGACATAGGGATTGCGCCCCGACAGATCGGTCCGCGCCGTCATCTGCTTGCGCGCCAAAAGCACGGAAGGCAGGTCGCCCAGGATCGCCATTTTCGGCAGCGATTTGAGCTTGGTTCTGAGCTTGCCTTGCGACGGCAGGGCATAAAAGTCGAAAATCGTCCCGTCTTCGATGTTGATCGTCTTGGAAATCCACATCTCGATCAGCGTCGACAGGGACGGCCGCTTCACGATCTGCCAGACGATGTCCTGGTCGTTGATGGTGAGCACCGGACCCGTGGCGGGGCCGATCCGCTCCCCGGTCCATAGCCTGACGGCAAACCCCGGTTTCAATGTTTCGATCACCGTTCGAACGATGCGAGCGGCCTTTTCGGCTGCCTCCATGCGACTCCTCCGAATGCTGGCCCCAGGCAGAAGTTTGCCCGGCCGGCCTGGCAATCGCAAGCGGCTCGCACCAAGCCCCCCGTTGGCTAATTTCAGACCTGCACCTTGTCTTTTGCTGCAATGCACCCCATCATCAGTATGTGTTCAACAAATCGAAAGGAGGTGATCCGATGTCGAGTGATTTCGTTTTCCAGAACGTGGCCTCAGCGGATTGCACTTTCGGGAAGCAGTCTTCCCGTTAAGGCGCGAAATGCGCGGCGGGTGACCCGATAGGTCGCCGCCAAGGCCGCGCCACGGACGGAAACACGGAAGGCCGCCGGCTTCGAAAGAAGCGGCGGCCTTTTCCGTTTGCGGACTACTGGGTCAATGCGACCTTTTCGGTGTTGCGAATGATCTCCTGAAAGGCGTCGTCCAATTCGGCTCCGGTGGACACGTCGAAGAAATGCCTCTTGGCGGCGGAGGTATCCTTCGACGAACAGTCCTTCAGCACCGCCTTTGCCTGATCCCGCTCGGTTGCCGACATGTCCTTGTCGTCCAGATCGAAGCCAATGGTGAAAATCTCGATGCCATCATTTTTCATATTTTCGCACAGCGTTTCGGCGTTGCCGCGCGCAAGGTTGCCCTGGCTATTGTACCTGTCCCCAGCCCCGGCGAAGGCGGTATTGAACTGGCCATCGGTCATCAGGATCGCGACCTTGGCGATCTTCTTCGGATCGGCATCCGAGGCGCCTTTGCCGAGACCGGCGTTCCTGATTGCAGTGCGCCATTGCGGCGACAGCATATAATAGGTCCACTGAATGGCGATCGCGCCGGCCGTGTAGCCATCGGCCTGGAAGTCCTCGATCGATTCAAGCAATGCATCGGAGTCGGCGGTCAGCGGGATCACCTCCGCACCAGGGCACCTGTTCATACCTCCGCCGAGATGATCGTCCCGGTTGACCAGGGCATAGTATTTCTTGCCGTTCCTGTCGGTGCGAACAGTGCCTGGGCCGTCGGCGCTCATATCTGCGTTGCCGTTCTTGTCCTTGCGCTCGGTGGCGCAATTGTCGGGGCGTGGCATCGCCGCGCCGACAATGGAGATGTAGTCGCTGAAGGACGGCAGCAGATTTTTGCCTGTCTTGGCGACGAGAAGCGGACTGCCGGCGACGGGTGGGAGCTCAGAGCTGCCTTGCTTCTCGGCATAGATGTTTTCCGCCAGCTTGCCGGCGTTGACGCCAGATGCATAAGGCACAATCGCTACGCGGATGCGGGGGTTCTGCGGATCCTGCTTCTGCAGCATCGTCAGAACAGCATTTTTTGCAGCAGCTTTCAGATCGCCGATCTTGTCGACCTTGCCGCGCTTGGCCATCGATCCCGTTATGTCCAGCATCATCGCCACTTCGACGGTCTTGTCCGAATAGAGCGCCGTTGTGGAAGCGGTGACGCGTTTCATGTCGCCCGTGCCGAAAATCGGAAAGTACAGCGCGACATCGATATGGGCGTCGGCCTGAACCGTCTTGGCAGTCCTGTCGACGATCAACCTGTCGAGCACGATCTGGTCGGCCTGCAGAATGCCTGCTTGGCTGTTGGCGTCGAGAAAGGCCTGCACCGATGTGTCGGCATCGGCTTCGTTGGTGGCGCCGGTCGTCAGGTCGCGTGCCGTCGACGTGACCGCGGCGTCGACCACGCTCTGGAGGCTCGATCTGGCATTGTAGAGCTGCGATACGTTGACCGAGAAGCCCGCTGCCAGCGCCAAGACCGAGGCGCTAAGGCCGAACAGGACCGCGAAATTTCCACCGCGATCCCTGGCGAAGCCGCCGACCGCGTGAACAAGACCCCCGTAATTCCGCATCCTACAGCCTCCACTCGCCTCGGCCTCGTCGCCGCGGAAAGGGCAATGCAGGATTCCCGCCGGATGATGCCTTGGCCTGGCAGAGAGCTCGCCTCCCAACAGCAAGTCATTGTTTTTGTTGAATTTTGGAACCCGCAAAGGTGAACGGTTGGTAAACGGGAACGCACCGTGGCGCTCGCGTTTACCGGCCGCTTACCATGATCTGGCCCAAGGCATCGCGACGCCATCGACGGCGTCCTGTTGCGGCACAAGCTCACTGTGCCGAAGCGGACCATGTGTCCCGAAAGTTGCGCCTAGAAAGAACCTCCCTGCCACCCTGTCGCATCGGTAGGCGTCGCGATTACGCCAGCATCTGTGCGCTGACGGTCCTGTCGATGCCGTGGTAGGGCGGGTTGAACAGATTGCCTTCCTGTTCATAGGTCCACACCTTGAACAGGCTGAGCCGGTGGGGGCCGAAACTGTGCAGCAGCGGCACGTCGGTGGCGTCGCGGCCGCGGGCGATGACGATACGGCCGATTCTGGGCGTGTTGTGGCGAGGATCGAACGTGTACCATTTGCCATCGAGGAACACTTCCAGCCACGCCGAGAAGTCCATCGGCGCCGGATCGGCTGGCACGCCGATATCGCCGAGATAGCCGTTCACATAGCGTGCCGGAATATTCATGCAGCGGCAAAGCGTGATCGCCAGATGGGCGAAGTCGCGGCAAACCCCGACGCGCTCCTCATGCGCCTGAGCCGCGGTGCGGGTCGAGCGCGCATAGCCATAGCCGAACGACAGCCGGTTGTGGACATAGTCGACGATCGCCTGCACGCGCGCCCAGCCGGACGGGATGTCACCGAAGAGCTGCCAGGCCAGGCTGCTCAGATGATCCGTCTCGCAATAGCGGCTGCCCAGGAGATACCCGAGAACTTCGTCCGGCAGGTCCGCCACCGGCACTTCCCTGGCCAGCGTGTTTACCTCGTCCGTCTCGCCGCTGTCCTCGACGACCGCGTCGTACAGGATGCGAAAACCACCGGCGGGCGCTGTGAAGCGCCGGCAGGCATTGCCATGCAGATCGTGGTACAGCCTTGTCGGCACCGCGGGCGAGGTCAGCACCCGCGTCTGCCGCTTGATGTCGCCCTGCCTGTCCCGATGGATCTCGAGCACTGAAATCACCGGCGTGGCGGCTACGCATTCGATGGCGATTTCGTAGCCGAGCCGGATCAGCACCGTTGGTCCCCCTTCGATCGTTGTTGTGAGAAGCAGTCCTTCCCAAACGCCCGGAGGATATCGTGGTTCCCTGGGCCGATCGAAAAGCACGCCCCCGTGTCTTCCCCTGCCGCAGTCGAGACGTTAGGTTCGGCCACCCGACCAAGCGCCTCCCCGGACTCAAGGAAAATCATGTATTCAGGCAGAAAATTCGCGGCCTTCCTCTTCGACATGGACGGCACGCTCATCAATTCCATCGCCTCGGCGGAACGGGTGTGGAGCAATTGGGCTCTCCGCCAGGGGCTCGACGTCGCCGCCTTCCTGCCGACGATCCATGGCGTGCGCGCGATCGAGACCATCACCGGCCTGGCACTGCCGGGCGTCGACCCGGCATACGAGGCTGATCTGCTGCTGAAGGCCGAGGCGGCCGATCTCGATGGCATTATCCAGATATCAGGCGCCGTGGCATTTCTCGATTCGCTGCCGCCCGAACGCTGGGCAATCGTCACCTCCGCCCCACGTGAGCTGGCGCTGTTGCGCATGAAGGCCGCCGGCATCCCCGTCCCGGCCATCATCGTCGCGGCGGAAGATGTCTCCCGCGGCAAGCC
>NZ_RZPQ01001380.1:0-589 GCF_003999135.1 Mesorhizobium sp. M7A.F.Ca.CA.004.06.1.1
GCTTTGTGCCGTGAGCTCGTCGACCTGATGGCGCATGCCATCGAAACCGGCGCCGCCAACGCTCCGGGCCAGACCTTCCTGCCCTTCGACATCTACCTGCCGGAAAACATCTAGCCCGCCGCCGCGCAAGCCCGCCGAGGCAAATGATAGAATCCATCAGAGCGATGCGTAAATCGGCCCGCAGGCCGCGGAATCGCCCTTGACGCCCCGATGTGAAATGGAATAAATATTTCATCATCTGTGTATTTTGGTTCTTTCGTTCCGGAATATCTGTTTCAAACAGAGGGCTTGACGTTCCAGCCAGGAGGCAGGCGTCACCCGGAACAGAAAAGACATCAGGGAGAGATTCCCCGGGGAGATCGGGGATTCCGGATAAATCGGTGAAACCGGGCACCAATATGTGGAGGAGAAACACAATGAAGAAATTGATTTTGGGCGTCGCCTTCGCGGCGCTGATGAGCTCATCCGCCATGGCCGCCAAGGTTGGCGTGTCGATGGCCAAGTTCGACGACAACTTCCTGACCGTGCTGCGCAACGGCATGATCGAGCAGGCCAAGGGCATGAGCGGCGTCGAGCTGCAGGTCGAGGA
>NZ_RZPQ01001381.1:0-578 GCF_003999135.1 Mesorhizobium sp. M7A.F.Ca.CA.004.06.1.1
GTGTCGACGCTGTTCTCACCGACCTTCTGCGCGTCCGGAACGATGTCCGGGCGCTGCGTCGGCACAGGTGCCGGCTTTTCATGCATCACGGCCTTCTTGTCGCCCTGCAACGTCTGCGCAATGGCTTCCATCGGCACGATATCGACCGCGACCGACTCGACGTCGGACGACGGAAGTGCCGCCGGCGCCGTCAGCGTGAACAGGCCGAAGGTCAGCGCCGCCGTATGCAAGATCACCGATGTGGTGAGGCCGGTCTTCATCGCGCGTCTATTGGTCCTGTTCCTGCAGTGAAACCAAGCCGATGTTCTTGTAGCCAGCGGCCGAAATGCGGGCCATCACCTTCATCGCCGTGCCATAGTCGGTGGACTTGTCGCCGCGGATGAAGATGCGCTCCTCATAGCCGGTCTTCGAGATCGCCTGCAGCTTGGCCACCAGCTCCTCGATCGGGATCTCGGTTTCCTGCAGATAGATCTGGCCGGCGGCGTTGATCGAGACGGTGATCGGCTGCGTGTCGGCATTCATCGCCTTGGCCTGCGTATCCGGCAGGTCGATCGGCACGCCGACCGTCAGCATCGGTG
>NZ_RZPQ01001382.1:0-572 GCF_003999135.1 Mesorhizobium sp. M7A.F.Ca.CA.004.06.1.1
AGCGTCGGGATATGCGAGCCGGCAAAGGCGGGATCGAAGAAGGACATTTCCGCCCTCCCCGCCTTAGCCGTGTACCAGACATTGGCGTTGTGGGCGTCGCCATGCGCGACCACGCCGCCGGCATCGGCAAGCCGGTCGGGCCGCAAGCGCACCGCGGCGGCATCGAAAAGCTCACCGACGCTGTGGGTGTACTGCTGGCCGTTGATGACGAATTTCAGCCGGGAAAACCGATCCCAATCCAGCTCGGCACCGGGAAAGACGAACGGCTTGCCGACATAGAAATCGGCCAGCCGGCCGCCTGGTGACAAGCGTGTCTCGGCATCGATCAGCCGCTCATGAAACAGCCTGTGGATCGGCTCCGCCGCCACGTCCTCGCCAGTGACGGGATGCAGCGTCTCGAGATAGACCTTGAGCAGCCTGGCCGACAGGTCGCGCTCGGCAAGAACGGCTTCTTGCCGCTTGCCGGCATCGTCCTGCGCATCCAGCGCGAACAGCACATCCGAAAATCTCGGATCCGTGCGGCGGCGGTAGACAAGGATCTGCTCGCCGGGCTGCGCCGACATGTGTATGGG
>NZ_RZPQ01001383.1:0-571 GCF_003999135.1 Mesorhizobium sp. M7A.F.Ca.CA.004.06.1.1
CAGGAGGCAGCCCGCGAGGGCGGTCGAACGCAGCAGGCCGCGCTTCGAGACGATGGCAATTCCTGTCAAGGCCAGGCTCCCCAGATCAGCACCGACGCAGTCGTGCATGTTCCCGGGGGCATAGCACCCGAGACCAAGGGCGGGTATCGTTGAAACTAGCTATGCCCGCCGCGCCGGGATACGCCGCTCAGGCCGCGGGCACTTGCAGGGCCAGCACGGTTTCGCCGTGCCGCGACCGCGTGTCGAGCGTGCCGCCCAGCCGCCCGGCCCGCGCCCGCATCGAGCGCAGGCCGGTGCCCGGGACGGGCGCCTCCGAGACGGTATCGAAGCCGACGCCGTTGTCCTGGATGGCCAGGCTCAGCGTCTCGCCGCGCCGGTGCAGGTCGATGACGACGCGGCTTGCCTGGCTGTGCTTGAGCACGTTGGTCAGGCCTTCCTGCAGGATGCGGACGAGATCGAGGCTTCGCGCCGCCGGCAGGTGGCAGTCCTCCAGCCCGGTCAGGTTCCACACGCAATCGATGTCGCGGCTTTCGCATGCCAGCGTTTGGCGGCGGCGCAGCGGCGCGATCCA
>NZ_RZPQ01001384.1:0-568 GCF_003999135.1 Mesorhizobium sp. M7A.F.Ca.CA.004.06.1.1
GCCTGCACGAGGTCGAGCGCGTCGCCGACCGCGTCGTCGTGCTGCGCGACGGCATGCTTGCCGGTACGCTGGGCAAGCACGACATCGGCCACGACCAGATGGTCAAGCTGATGATCGGCCGCATGCTGAAGGAGCGCGAAAAAGCCTCCGAAGCTGCGCGTGCGCCCGGCGCCGTAGCGCTTGCGGCCAAGGCCATCCGCACACCGGCCTATCCCGGCCGGCCGGTCGACCTCGACGTCAGGCGCGGCGAAATCCTCGGTCTTGCCGGCCTTGTCGGTTCCGGCCGCACCGAACTGGCGCGGGTGTTCTTCGGCATCGACTCGAAGCTTGGCGGCGCGCTCGAGCTCGACGGCAAGCCGCTCGCGCTGGCGTCCGCGGCCGACGCTGTCGCGCATGGCATCTTCCTGGTGCCGGAAGACCGCAAGCTCACCGGCATCCTGCTCGACCTGTCGATCGCCCAGAATATTTCGCTGCCCAATCTGCCGGCGCATGCGCGCCGCTCGCTGGTGTCCTCAAGCGCCGAGACCGCCACCGCCGAGAAGCAGAAGAAAGATCTCGGCATCAAGGC
>NZ_RZPQ01001385.1:0-566 GCF_003999135.1 Mesorhizobium sp. M7A.F.Ca.CA.004.06.1.1
GGATATTGCAGCGGGCGAGCACGTTCATTCGCACAATCTGGTTTTCGAATCCGGCCGCTTGCCGGTCGTGCCGCCGAGCGAGGCCGAGCACGCGACGGAGGCCGACCGGGCCCGCACCTTCATGGGCTATCGCCGCGCCGATGGCCGCGCCGGCACGCGCAACTTCATCGGCATCGTCGCCAGCGTCAATTGCTCGGCCACCGTCTGCCATTCCATCGCCGACACCGCCAACCGCACGCTGCTGCCTAAATATCCCGGCATCGACGGCTTCGTGCCGATCGTCCACGGCCAGGGCTGCGGCATGAGCGGCACCGGCGACGGCATGATGGTGCTGCACCGCACGCTTGCCGGCTATGCCCGCCACCCGAATTTCGGCGGCGTGCTGATGGTCGGCCTCGGCTGCGAGGTCAACCAGCTCACCCTCTACGGCCAGAAGGGCGTCGCTGCCGGCAAGCGCCATTTCAACATCCAGGACGCCGGCGGATCGCGCAAATCGGTGGAAAAGGCGATGGGCGTGCTGGCCGAGATCGCCGAGGAAGTCGGCCAGCTGAAGCGTGAGCCGATCC
>NZ_RZPQ01001386.1:0-562 GCF_003999135.1 Mesorhizobium sp. M7A.F.Ca.CA.004.06.1.1
CCTCGAGGCCCGGCAGGTCCGACGCGCCGGGCGGCGGCGGATAGGCGCCCTTGCGCTGCTGGATATCGGGCCGGTTGACGCCGGCGGCATGCACCTTGATCAGGATCTCGCCGGGGCCGGGCTGCGGCACGTCGCGTGTTTCCGGCTTCAGGACCCGAGGGCCACCCGGCTCCGAGATCGCGATGGCCGTCATCCTTGCCGGAATTTTCTGTCCGCTCGCCATGAGATTTCCCGTCTTTCCTCGCCGTTGTCCGATCGGCTGTTTGCATCGACGCCCCTGCCCTATGTATGCTGATTGCCAAATCAGGCAAATGGCCAATCTGGTCTTGGCGGAGGAGGAGCGACGATGGCGATCTTCGACGACGAACCCAAGAAGAAGTCACGCCCGCACGAGATCGGGCAGGACCTGTCACTGCTTTCCGTCAGCGACTTGACCGAGCGGATCGGTATCCTGCGCGACGAAATTGCCCGCCTGGAAGCCGAACTCAAGGCCAAGGACACCACCAAATCCGCGGCCGAAGCACTGTTCCGCCGCGGATAGGCGCGCTGGCGCAAAGCCCGC
>NZ_RZPQ01001387.1:0-560 GCF_003999135.1 Mesorhizobium sp. M7A.F.Ca.CA.004.06.1.1
CTTTCGACATTCCCGCCTGGTCCCGCCACTGTCGCCGCGCCGTTCGCGATGCTAGGGCAATTCACCCTGGGCGGAGGAATAGCGGATGAGCAAGAAGGCGCGACTGGTCCTGGCGATGGTGATCATCGAGGCAGGTCTTGCAGGCATCTGGTGGTATCTCGCCCGCTTCGGCATGGCCAATCCCGATCGCGTCACCGCTGACTTCCAGGCAGTCGTCGGCCAGACCATGGGAATGGCGATGGGCGGCTTGCTCGGCATCGGCTTTATCCTGTTCCTCGTCGCCGCACGCAACGGTCGCAACGCGGCACAGAATAAGACGCGCCCTTAATTCCCGTTTGCGAAATGCCACTCGATCAGCGGCTTCATGTGCGGTGACAGCCCGACCGGCAGGTCGGCGGCATGGCGGATGATCACCGGTCCCTCGATCTCCGGCTCGGTCTCGGTGGCGACGAAGGCTGAGATGCGCCTGGCGATCTCGTCGGCGGGCGCCGCCGCTACCACGCGGCGAAAGATCACCGTGCCGCTGCTGGTCGACGTCGATTTCAACATGATCCGTGAGG
>NZ_RZPQ01001388.1:0-555 GCF_003999135.1 Mesorhizobium sp. M7A.F.Ca.CA.004.06.1.1
GTCCTGGGTGGCGTCGACGCCGCCGACGACAACCGCCTTCATGTCGATGTTGCCGGCCTTCATCGCCTGGATGGCGCCGATGGCGCTTTCGTCATTGTTGGCGATGACGCCGTCGAACGGCTTGCCGGTCGACAGCCAGTTGGTCATCAGGTTCTGCGCCTCGTCGCGGTTCCAGTTCGACGTCTGCTTGTCGATGATCTTGATGAAGCTGCAATCCGGCGTCGCGATCACATCGTCGATGTCCTTGGTGCGCTGCACGGCGGCCTGGTTGGAAAGCTCGCCCATGATCACATAGACATTGGCTTCCTTCTTGCCGGCTTCCTTGAACAGGCGGCAGACTTCCTTGGTCTCGAGCGTGCCGGAATCGGCTTCGTTCGAGGCGACGAAGGCCTGGTTGTCGGGCAGCGTGTCGACATTGACCGGCTCGCGGTTGACATAGACCAGCGGGATCTTGGCTGCGGCGGCGGCGTCCGACATCGCCTGCGTGGCCGAAGTGTCGACCGGGTTGACGATGATGGCATCGACGCCCGAGGCGGCGAAGTTCTTGATCTGGTC
>NZ_RZPQ01001389.1:0-553 GCF_003999135.1 Mesorhizobium sp. M7A.F.Ca.CA.004.06.1.1
CCCACCATCATCCAGCCCCGTCACCGCATTCCCGAGCATCCGCTGACGGCGGGCCAGGTGCTGGTCTACCAGGTGCCGATCCCGGAACCCTTGCGCTTCCTCGAGCCACGCGAGACCGAAACGCGGAAAATGCATGCGCTGGAAGAATACGGCCTCATGCATGTGAAACTTTACGAGGACATCGCCAAACACGGCCGCATCGCCACCACCTATGCCTATCCGGTCAAGGTCGAGGGCCGCTATGTGATGGACCCGTCGCCGACGCCGAAATTCGACAATCCCAAGATGCACCGCTCGCCGGCGCTGCAGCTGTTCGGCGCCGGGCGCGAAAAGCGCATCTATGCGGTGCCGCCCTTCACCGAAGTGGTCAGCCTCGACTTCGAGGATCATCCGTTCGAGGTGCAGACCTTCGACCAGCCCTGCGCGCTGTGCGCGGCCGAGAATGTCTATCTCGACGAGGTCATCCTCGACGACCATGGAGGCCACATGTTCGTCTGCTCCGACACGGATCATTGCGAGAAGCGGCGGGCGGGCGGCCATCACGGCCACCTTG
>NZ_RZPQ01000138.1:0-10200 GCF_003999135.1 Mesorhizobium sp. M7A.F.Ca.CA.004.06.1.1
CTTTCCGATCGCATCGAGGTCATCTGGCTGGAGGACGGCGACCACGATCTCAAGCCTCGCAAGAGCATCTCGGGATTTTCGGCGGCCGACCATCTGAAGATGCTGGCCGAGACGGTCAAGGCGTGGTCGGGTCGGATCGCTTCCTGAAGCGATGAAGATCGCCTCCTTCAACATCAACAACATCAACAGCCGGCTTGAAAACCTGCTGGGATGGCTGGCTGTGGCAAAGCCCGATGTCGCCTGCCTGCAGGAGCTGAAGGCGCGCGACATGCAGTTTCCACGCTCGGCATTGGCGGCGGCCGGCTATGGCGCGGTGTGGAAGGGCGAGCCGACGTGGAACGGTGTTGCCATCCTGGCACGGGGCGCCGAGCCAGTGCTGACCCGCGATGCCTTGCCCGGCGATGATGCCGACAGGCAGAGCCGTTATATCGAGGCGGCGGTGAACGGCATCATCGTCGCTTGTCTCTATGCGCCGAACGGCAATCCTCAGCCCGGTCCGAAATTCGCCTACAAGCTCGCCTGGCACGCGCGGCTGGAGGTGCATGCCGAACAGTTGCTCGACACCGGCCTGCCGGTGGTGCTGGCCGGCGACTACAACATCGTGCCCGAGCCGCGCGATATCTACGCCACCCGCTCCTATGACGACAACGCGCTGGTGCAGCCGGAAAGCCGGGCGTCGTTCCAGCGCCTGCTCGACCAGGGTTGGCTTGATGCCCTGCGCAAGAAGCATCCGAAGGAAACGCTTTACACATTCTGGGACTATCGCCGCAACCGCTGGCCGCGCGATGCCGGCCTCCGGCTCGATCACATCCTGCTGTCGAAGAAACTGGCACGCCGCCTGACCGCCGCCGGCATCGACCGCGACGTGCGCGGCGAGGACGGCGCCAGCGACCATGCGCCGGTGTGGGTGGAATTGAAGTAGGCGACTGCTTTCATTGCGTCGCGCTTGAACGGGTCCCTGCAACGCGCTTAAAGTCCTTTGTCTTGATGCAAGTTGCTGTCCCAATCCGGGTTCGCTTTTGGCCGACATGCAATAACCCTGTCGGCAAAGTACTCCAACGCAGCCGGATCGCCCGTGAACGCAACCCCCCACGAGATTTGTGAATCGAGGCTCCATGCCTGACTTGGGCGCTGTCGAGATACTGGCCGCTGCCATTGTGGTGCTTGCGGCTGCTGTCATGTCCTGGCTGCTGTGGCGGAAGCGCAGCCGCCGCAAGGGACGGCGGCAGACCAATCCGGCTGCCGACTATGCCGTCCGTACCGAATGGAACGCCGGCGGGGGTATGCTCAATTACTCATCCTTCGTCTATTTCGATGTCGATCGCGACGGCAAATACGGCGCCGGAGACCGGCCGATGGCCGGGATCATGGTGCGGCTGTATGACGAAGCCGGCAAGCTCGCCGCATCCGCGCGCACCAACAATGCCGGCTTTGCCAATTTTCCCATGTCGGTGAAAAGCAGAAAGGCCGTGATCCGCAAGCCGGGCAACTGGCGCTTTGTGGTTTCGGTGCCGCCCGGCTGGCAGGCGAAAAGCGAAAATGACATTCAGTCCCGACGCTTCATGCCGCTGCCGGGTTCGCCGGCCGGGATGGTATCGCAGGAGATGCTGCTGCCGGTCGGTCTGGCACCGCCGCGCCGCGTCAGCGGGCGCGTTGCCGGCGATGGACCAGCGACCCTCTCCATGTCGGGGAACGGGCACGTCCTGGAGACGCGGGCACTGGCCCCGGGTGCCGTCTTCAGCTTCGACCTGGCTGAAGAAGCCAACACGGTCAGCGTCAGCGGCGGCGGCTTGGAGCGGCGGCTGACGCTGTCGCCCTACTCGGCGGATCTCGGCCTGCTGTCGCCGCAACGCGCCGGCATCGACACTGATGCCGCCCTCGAAACGATCGATTTCGACGATGTGACGTCGCGCAGCCTCAGGAAAATTCCGGCTGGCCATGCCGGATTGGCGTGGCGCAACCTGAATGCGATGGCCCGCGACTTCACCAAGGATAGCCAGGGCTATGTCAATGGCAATGTTTCCGGCGACCATGTGCTCTACACCAGCAGCGGGCTGCCGGCCGAATTCAGCTGCGAACGGCCGTTCGGCTTTCACTCGGTCATGCTGAGCGCCGCCTGGCTGGCGTCAGAAGGGGAGGTGGCGCTGATCGAAAGCTGGCTTGGCGAGCAGCTGATTGCAAGCGACGAGGTCACGCTGTCGGCGCTGACGCCGCTGCACTACGCCCCAATGCTCAAAGCTGTAACGCGTGTTCGCCTGTCGACGAAGCACTATTGGCAAATGGTCGTGGACGATCTGGTCTTAACGCGCTGAGATTTAGGCATGCCAAAGCGGAGCGAAATTTCGCCCCGCTTCAATCAGGTTATGTTGACGGTCAGCCCGGCACAATAATAATCGAGGCGCCGTTGGCCGCAGTGATCGCCGACAACCGGCCTTTTTTCAAGAACGATGGCTTCACATAGATCTTTTTCATATCAGACTCTCCTAAAATCCCGATCCGATGATGCCAGACTGCGGCCATCTGTCAACCATGCGGCTGGAATCGGTAAAACTGCAATAAATCCAAGGAGGAGCGGCAAGGCGCCCGCCCTCCAATTCTTGTTTACGCCATCCCGGATCGAAGGCCTTCGATGCTTTTTCTGGAATTGCTCCAGCGCCAGGCGCGTTTCGGCCAAGAGTGTGCCAGATTATATCGTGGCGCTGGTCGAGCCGTTTGCCGTGACGGCTGAAAGCTTGCCCTTCTTGACGAGAGCCGGCTTCGCGTAAGTCTTCTTCATGGTAATCTCTCCTCATCCCTACGCGAGAATGGCAGATACGCAAGATGTGTCAACCAAGCCGGGCGTCCACACGGGCTCTTGGCGACACGAGCTTGCGGCTGATAGTCTCGACGTCGACATGCGGGGCAACCGTCACATGGTGAGGGCCGCAACAACGCCCGAGGGATTTCAATGAACAAGGGTGCCGACAGATTGCTCGCGCTTGCCCTGGTCGTTGTCGCCGTAGGCTGCCTGGCGCGGATCTATTGGCCGGCAATCGGCGAGGCTTTCCTCTGGCGCGGCTTTTCAGGCCCGCCGATGGATCCAGCCTCGTTACGGCTGGCGGGGTTCCTGGTGGCGGCGTTCGCCTGCCTGCTTGGTGCAGGGCTGTTTTGGGCCGGCCTCTTGCCGGACCGGTCGGGCCAAGCAGCGGGCGCGCCGCTGTTTGGTCGCGCGGCGGAGATGCAGGACGTTGGCACGCCCGGCCTGCGCAGAGTCTTTCTCGTCCTGCCATTGGTCGTGGTCGCCGCACTGGCCGCCGACCGGTTCGGCCCTTGGCATGAAGGCGGCGACATAGCCAGCGAGCCCGTCGAACCGAAGGCCGACGAACCCAATCCTGGCGAGCCGAAGGCCAACGAACCCAAGGGGCAGGATGTCGCCAGCGCGCCGCCGGCCTCAGAGCCGGCAGCCCCACCGCCTGCACCAGCAGAAGCTGCTTCGCCGCCGGAGGCCGCCGATCCGCCTGCGGCACCGGTCCCACTGACGCCGCCGGCGCTGGTGCAACCGACCCCGCCAACGCTAGTGCCGCCGACCGCGCCCGCGCCTCCGGCGCCGCCGGAGGTCGCGGTCATTCCGCCGCCCATCGTGGCGCCATTGCCGCCGGCTCCGCCGCCGCTACCGACGCAGCCCGAGGGCCACCGCGACTCGGTCGTCTGGCTGGCGGTGGCGCCCGACGGGCACTCGATCATGAGCGCCAGCACCGATCACACGATCAAGCTGTGGGACATCGCCGCCAAGCAGCTGATCCGCACTCTCGGCGTGCACAAGGATATGGCCCGCACGGCGCTGTTCATGCCCGACGGCGTCAGCGCGCTGACGGCCGGCGACGACGGCGAGATCGTGCAGCGCAAACTTTCCGACGGCGCGGTGCTGCATGTCTTCTCCTCGGGCGGCAATGGCGGCGTCAGAAAGCTGGCGATCAGCCCGGACGGCAAACATGCCATCAGCGGGCACGACACGGGCAATGTCATCGTCTGGGATCTCAAGAAGGGCGCTGTGCTGCACGCCATGAGCGGGAACGGCTGGTCGGTCAGCGCCGTCGCCGTCTCGCCCGATGGCAGGCAAGCCCTCAGCGGCAGCATAGACGGCACACTGAAACTTTGGGACATCGAAAGCGGCAAGCAATTACGAAGTTGGCACGGGCATGAGCGAGGCACATATGGCGCCGCGTTCACCGCCGACGGGCATCATCTGGTCACCGGCAGTGGCGATTACACGATCAAGCTCTGGGATCTAGACAGCGGCCGCGAAGCGCGCCGCTTTGAAGGCCACGAAGGCACCGTCTACTCATTGGCGCTGTCGGCCGACGGCCAGCGCCTGGTCTCCGGCTCGCTCGACGGCACGGCGCGGCTGTGGGACATGGACACCGGCAACCAGATCGCGATGTTCGATAGCCGGACCGGCCCGATCTACGCGGTGGCCTTCACCGCCGATGGCACGGTGGTGACCGGCGGCAACGACCGCACCATCAGGGATTGGCCGGCCGCCGGCGGCGACAGCGTCGTGCTGTTTGCCGGCGCGCCGGAGTGAACGGAACCTTGATCGCATTGTCCGCCGTGCTATGAAAAACCATGTCAGCTCCCAGCCTCCCGGACAACGCGCCGCTCATTGTCATCGATCTCCAGACCGGCATGTTCGACGGTGTGCACGAGCCGCCGATCCATGATGCGCGAGATATTGTCGAGCGCACCAAGGCGGTGATCGATTGGGCGCGGCGCGGCGGGCGCAAGGTCGCTTTTATCAGGCATGACGGACCCGATGGCGACCCGTTGGCACCGGATGAGCCGGGCTGGCCGGTTTGGCCCGCGCTCGGCCAGGCGGCGGACGAGCCGACCTTTGCCAAATCGGTGCGCGATGCATTCAGCAATCCCGCCTTCGGCGATTGGGTGGCCGGGCAAGGTGCGGGTGCTGTCGTGCTCTTGGGCGCACAGACCGATTTTTGCGTGGCCGCGACGGTCAAGGGCGCGGTCGCCAGAGGGCTCGGCGTGACCGTGGTGTCCGATGCGCACAGCACGCTGGACAATGCCAGCGAGAGTGCCGAACAGGTCATCACCAGGCACAATGGCGAATTCGCGGAGGCCGGTGTCAATCTGGTGACCACAAAGGCGCTTGTCGGCGGCTGAAGCCCGACCGTCGCCGCAGGCGGCATTATCAGGCAGGCCGGGTTGAGGACTTCGCGAGGGAAGGCAGCGCCAGGCGGCTGCCGTGGTCGACGCGGACGGGGGGGCGCATTGTTGGGATGGCTCGGGCGCCCGCGTCAACCAGGGCGGCTCGTACCGCCGCATTAGCAACATTGCACATCGCAGGTCGCTCGAAACTTCCGCGAAAGCGGAATAGGCCGGAGCAAAAGTGCGGATTCGGCTGAGACTTTCGGCGCGCTTTCCCGGTACGGGGAATCAAAAAGTCTGCTGGTTGTCGGCATGCCCCTCAAGGCGTCCGTCGCTCCTGCACCGGATCGGCGAGGAACGACGCCGCAATCAGGTCGTCGGCATCGATCCGGCCATGACGATCTTCCATGATGGCCGCGACCTTTTGAAAGGTTTTCATTTCGGCATCCGTCACCCGCGCATTGCGCATTCTGGCTTGGAGATCGGCCAGGCGAACGCCCAAAGCAGGGGATCTCACAGCTTTGCTTGTCATCTTCACTCGTCCTGTTTGGAACCTGACATGTGCGACCCGCCGCCATGGCTGGCGGCGGGTTTGGGACCGTTCGAAATTCAGTCGTAGACCTTGACGATCTTGCGGGTGCCCGGATCCACCAGGACTGTGCGGTTGTCGACGACCACGTAGCGGTATTGGACATCGGGGATCTCATGAAGCTCGACCGTTTCCGGCAACGCGCTACCAATATTCAGTTCCACACCGGGAACCTTGACCGAAGCGAGGGGCTGCTTCTTCACATACTCGCGGATGACCGTGTCCTGTTCAGGCTGAATGACGACGTCCTGAGCGGCAACGGCGCCGACTCCGGCCAACATCAATAGCGCCGCAGCGGCGCCCGTTAGGTGCATTTTCATACTGTTTCTCCTTGCGAGTCAGCATGACAAGATCGTCCAACGCTGACGAGCAACTGAACTTGAGCCAAATGAAAATGTTCCTCCGCTGGGGCTTCGGTCGGATGAGAAGTGCGACTTAAGTCCGGTCCGCGAGCGCATTGGTCTTACCGACGGGAACGGCTCTCTGTTCACGACTGTTTGTCTCCCGGATTCGGAGAAACAGATGGACAAAAGTGTTGGCCAAGCGCGCTGGTTGCTCGCACCGATTTTCGCGACGGCCGTCACCTTTCTGGTGATGGGAATAGTCCTTGGCTGACATGTCGTCGATCGGCGCAGCAACGTCCCTTCCTGCGCTGATAGGATTCGCAAGCCGCTTCGGCGGCTGGCGAATCCTCTATCTTCACCACGCGCGGGCCTGCTCATTCGGCAAGCGAGCGCTTCGTTCAGCTTATGCAACGTTGGGAGGTTTACTATGGATCGGCGATCCTTCTTGACAGCAATGTTTGGCATTGCCGGGGCAGCAGCCCTTGCAGGGGCAATTCGCCCGATCGAAGCAGTGGCCGGTGTTCCAGGCGCCGGAAACGGCATTCTCGATGAAATAGAGGCGTCACAAACAGAGGCCTTCGACGACGGTACACATGCGGAGGTGCAGCCGGTCGACCATCGACGCTGGGATCGGGACTGGGATCGGGACCGGGATCGGGACTGGGATCGGGGCTGGCGCCGGCGCCGGCACGGGCGGCGATGGAGACGGGTCTGCCGTAGTTATTGGCGGCATGGTCGCCGTCGCGTCCGGTGCTATCGCAGACGCGGGCCCTCGGTCATCCTTCGGTTTTAGCAGCTAGCCAGCACGTCTTAGCGGCTTGACCAGCGCGATCGGCTCGGCGTCCGCATTTTTCCGGCGGTTGCCGAGCAGAATGCCGTTTGCCGAGGCTGGAGCTCCACATGGCGAGGCGGCGCGAAGGTGAATCCGCACCAGACAGAAGCGAAGACGTCAAGATGACGGTGCACCGACGCATGCCATCCGTTGGCGAGAAATGGCCCGGCAGCCAGGTGCAAAGGGAGGCACGCCGGGCCAGCCGACTTCTGGCGGTCGCCGGCCATCCTTATATTCTATACGTCTAATATTAATGCAAGCGGCGCCAAAAGCCTCCGGTGGACAATACATCGCCCGAAGCCGTCCGCTCCACTGGACGAAGCCTGGAGGACCCGCGCGGCCGCAATCTCGCCATCGCCCGGCAATTGGTTCGGGCTCGTTCAGTTTGCCGCTTTGCTATCGTGTGTCGATCGAGCGGGCGGCGAAGGCAGGGCACGTTGATCCGCAGGCTGCTCGCTGAAGTAGAGCGAACTGCCGAGAACAACGAAGACGATGCCCACCGCCATCAATCCAACCATGAGCACGGCGATCGCCGTGCCTGGACCATGGCCTGTCTTGACGATGATGGATCGGTGGGGCATCGCGCCGTTCTCCGGATATGGCACACCAGGGGTGCCGAACCTTCGCGACAAACGACAAGCGCGGCCCGATGTTCCCTTGGCGGAGCTTCAATCGGTCAGGTCGGGCTTTTGCTTTTTCCTGTAGGACCAAGGTCTTATCTGTTGTGCGCAAAAGTCCAAGGGGCCTTGTTCAGTTCCGATAATGTCCCTTGGATGTTCCGCTATTTTAGGTAAATCTGATATAAAGCCTGGGGGGAAAACTTAGCCAGCCAAGCACATTTTCCCGCGAAACGGGCATGGAAAATGTGGCTTTGGCAAGTTCAACAACAGGCAGTCATGTCTCGGGCGACGAATGGCTCACGTCTCGTCGAATGGGCCCTCGCGGTTCTGATCGCGCGTGATCGCGGCTTCTTCCTCATCATCGGGAAGGGCGTCGTCGCTGTCCTGGTACGCGTTATCGTCGTCCTCGTCGGGCAGATCGCCGTCTTTTTCGATGCCGTAACGCATGTCGCCGTTTTCCGGCACGGACTCTGGCAGGATCTCGCCGCCCTTGATTGCATCCCAATCCTGCTGCTCGATGGTCGGCCCGTCCGCCTGCGGTGCGTCATCTTCGATATCGGCGTCTGGTTTGTTGCGCGGTGCCATGCTGGGCTCCTTTCCTTGAAAACTGGAGGCGAACTCGGGGTGACGGCGTTTGTTCCCGTGCTTGAAGTGCAGGCGTGCTTCTGGATTGCCGACAGCTGGCAGCCCCCGCCAGCACCCGCCGCCGTCCCCGGATCGCCACGCTTGCCAAGTCGCCGCGCAATGGAGAGCGCAGTGGCGATGGGCCGCTTACTTGCGAAGTTGCTAAAATAATGAAATGTTGTCCGCGGGAAATGGGAATGAGGCAGGGACTGATCGGAACCGCCGCGGTTTCGACGGTTTTGGGAAACCATGTATTTTGGACAGTTTCTCGTAGGAATGTCAGCCACGGCCATCATCGTCGCGGTCTGGACCTATATGGTTACCGGCTCTTTCTGGGAGGCATTTGCCTGGACGATAGCGACGCTGCTTGTCCTGCAGGTCGGCTACTTCGTGCTCATCGTGAGGCTGATCTTCAGGGGCTCGCACGATATCGCGCCGAGCGAGGATCCGGTAGACGCCTTCCCGCCATTGCGTCGCGACGGTGTCCGGCTTTAAGACCGGGTAGCCAGGATCACTCGCGCGTGTGCGCCCGGGCAATTCGGGGAACCTCGCCACCAGCGCGACCACGGTGTTTGGTCACCGAGACAGCGTCCGAGCATATCCCTGCCGGAGATTTCGGCGCAGCGTTATCGTGGGAACATGGCGCATGCGCGACCAGCTTCGCATGGAGCTCAGGCCGTCAGGTGGAACAAGTGATGATGCTTCGCGTTCTCTAGCGGTACCGGTGAGGTTGCCACCTCCATCGGAACTGCCATGGCTCGCTCTGCTCCCGGCGGGGCGAGCCTTTTTCGTGCTCCCATCGTCCAGATAGAGGGACGCGAGGCTGATTTGACGCGGCGACGACAGGTGCTTCGCCAATCCGACTACAGCAGGAATTTTTCGTCCTCTAATGTCCGCACACATTTGTGCAGGTTTTCAAGCATTTCCGCGCTGTCTGCCGCATGTATGATCAGCAACAAATTAATATCCGAGCCGAAAACGTAACATCTTCAATTCTGAAGTTCGATGGAACCGCATGGCAGCGGTGGAGTTTTTATGGAGGGCGGAATTCAATTGTCACTAGGAGACGGTCATGAAACTTTATCTTACAAGCGCGGCGGCCGCAGTCGTCCTGATGGGCGGCATTGGTGCGGCGCTGGCGGAGAGCGTCGTCGTCGTCCAGCCGGAGCAGGAGACGGTCGTTCGCGAATACATCAAGAGGGAACCGCTTGCCTCGGTGAACCTTCTGGGGGTCGAACTCAAGCTCGGCTCCTCGGTGCCGGACACTGTCGAATTGCGTGAGGTGCCCGACGTCAAATATCGCGTCGCCGTGATCAATGACCAGACGGTCCTCGTCGATCCGGAGACCCGCCAGATCGTTGAAGTGCTGCACTAAGGGGGTTCCCGCAGCACTGAACCTTGGGGAAAACCCGCCCCGACGTCGCGTCGGTGGCGGGTTTCCTTTGCCGCGACCCGCTATGGCCTATTCGGCGGCCAGTCTATCCTGCGTCTTGGTCTCGAAATCGCTGGCGTCGTGGCGCTCATGCAATTGCATGGCAGGCTCGCCGAAAGCGCGGTTGACCATGCGGCCGCGCTTGACCGTCGGTCGTGCGTCGATCGCCTTGGCCCAGCGTTGAACATGTGTGTATTCCTGCACGGACAGGAACTCGGCGGAATCATTGTACATGCGGCCGAGCGCCAGCCCGCCATACCAGGGCCACACCGCCATATCGGCGATGGAATAGTCCTTGCCGCCGAGATATTCGGTCTCGGCCAGTCGGCGGTCGAGCACATCCATCTGGCGTTTCACCTCCATCGAGAAGCGGTCGATGGCATATTCGAACTTTTCCGGCGCATAGGCATAAAAGTGACCGAAGCCGCCGCCCAGATACGGCGCCGAGCCCATCTGCCAGAACAGCCAGGACAGCACCTCGGCGCGGGCCGGCTGTTCGGTCGGCAGGAATTCGCCGAACTTTTCGGCGAGATAGACCAGGATCGAACCGGATTCGAAGATGCGCACCGGCGTCTTGCCGCTGCGGTCCATCAGGGCCGGGATCTTGGAGTTGGGAT
>NZ_RZPQ01001390.1:0-549 GCF_003999135.1 Mesorhizobium sp. M7A.F.Ca.CA.004.06.1.1
GGGTTACCAGGCTGGCGGCATTCTTGCCCAGTCGGTTGCCGGCAGCGGCGGCAATGGCGGCGATTCCTGGGCGGCGGCTGGCGGTTACGGCGTCAATGTCAGCGTTAACGCGACCGTCAGCATCGGCGGCGGCGGCGGCGACGGCAATGTCAGCGACGATGTGCTCGTCCACAATGCCATGACGGTGCAGACGGATGGCGACATGAGCGCGGCGATCCTTGCGCAGTCGATCGGCGGCGGCGGCGGCAATGGCGGCTCGACCAACGGCGCGACCGCCGATCTGGGCGGCGGCCAAGGCGTCAACGTTGCGGCCAACGTGACCGTCGGAGGCGGGGGCGGCACCGGCAATATCTCCGGCGCGGTCGACGTGATCAACACCGGCAATTTGACGACCAAGGGCGATTTCTCCTCAGGCATCGTCGCGCAATCGCTGGGCGGCGGCGGCGGCATGGGCGGATCGAGCAACGCCAAGGCGTTCCACCTTGGCGGCACCAGCGAGACGAGTGTCACCGTCAATGTCGGCATTGGCGGTTCGGCCGGCCCCGGCAA
>NZ_RZPQ01001391.1:0-548 GCF_003999135.1 Mesorhizobium sp. M7A.F.Ca.CA.004.06.1.1
GGCCAGGAGCACGCCGGTCGCGAACAAGAGCTTGTTGAGATAGATGACCTTGTCCAGACCCGAAGCCGTATGCAACTCGTCGGCGAAGGATTGCAGAAGTCCGTAAGCATGCAGCGTCACCAGGCCGGCGGCCAGGATCACGAATATAAAGACGAAAAATGCTGATTCCGCCTTGTGGAAACGCATCTGCTCCCCGTTGGAAAAGTGCCCACTGATCTTATGGCATGGGCGGGCTTACGGAGGGTTAATTTGGACAACCACCACGGGAACCGTTCCTTGCAGGTAAACTTTTCAGGTTGTATCGGAAGCAAGCGCTGAGATCGTGGTTTCCAGATCATCACCGGGGCGCAATCTCAGCCATTCCGGCCCCAATTGATGCCTGAACCAGGTGGTTTGCCGCTTGGAATATTGCCTGGTCGCGATCTTGGCGCGTTCGATTGCCTCGGGAAAGCCAATCTCTCCGGCCATCGCTGCCTGCAGTTCGCGACCGCCGATCGCTTTCATCGCCGGCAATTCGGGATCGAGGCCAAGTGCCGCAAGCCGCTTGA
>NZ_RZPQ01001392.1:0-546 GCF_003999135.1 Mesorhizobium sp. M7A.F.Ca.CA.004.06.1.1
GGGCTTTCGACTGGTTACAACCTCACGGCCAACGCGGCCATCCACCTGCAAAACGTCTGTACGGCGACGCTGGACCGGGTCGCCATTTCGGGCGGCGCCGATCAAGGCAGCAACGGCAATACCGTTTCGAACTTCACGCTCAGCAACAGCAGCATATCGAATGCGGGCAATGGAGCGGACGAAGATGGCATCCATTTCTACAACATGTCCGGCACCAGCGCGGTCACCAACACCACGATCACAGGCAGCGGCGACGACAACTTCCAGCTGCAGACCCAGTCCGGCACGCTCGCGCTGACGATTTCAGGCGGCAGCTCGACTGGCGCCGTGCTTGGCAGCGGGTATCTGTTCGGCATCCGTGGAACGTCGAACGCCACGATCAACTTCTCGGGTGCCAATTCGAGCAACAACTTCAGCGGTGGCATCGTCGCCGATGCATTCGACAACTCCACAATGAACCTGAACGTCATCAACAGCACTTCGAGCAGCAACAACGATCAGCTGTCCGTCAGCGCCGGGGACAACAGCGATGTGAGCCTCGTCGCG
>NZ_RZPQ01001393.1:0-540 GCF_003999135.1 Mesorhizobium sp. M7A.F.Ca.CA.004.06.1.1
TGGGGAGGGGCGTGCTGGCGCTGACCATCGACCAGGGTGCTCACACGCAGCGCTATCAGGGTATCGTCCAGCTCGACGGCGAGACGCTGGAAGATGCGGCACGCACCTATTTTCGCCAGTCGGAACAGATCCCGACCGATCTCAGGCTGTCGGTGGCCAAGCTTTTGACGCCCGGTCCTGGCGGTGCCCGCGAGCAGTGGCGCGCCGGTGGTATCCTGGCGCAGTTCCTGCCGCAGTCGCCCGAGCGCATGCGCGTGCCGGATCTGCCGGGTGGCGATGGCGATCCGCGCGAGGAGATCCACGACCCGGTCGACAATTCCTGGCAGGAGTTGCTGGCGCTGCTCGGCACGATCGAGCCGACCGAACTGATCGACCCGACAATCGGTGCCGAGCGGCTGCTTTACAGGCTGTTCCACGAGCATGGCGTGCGCGTCTTCGGCGGCGTCCCGGTCGCCGACCAGTGCTCGTGCTCCAAGGACAAGATCCGCGGCATCCTCGAGGGTTTTTCCGCGCAGGAGATCAAGGACAGCACCGAGGATG
>NZ_RZPQ01001394.1:0-540 GCF_003999135.1 Mesorhizobium sp. M7A.F.Ca.CA.004.06.1.1
TCACAGTATCGCGAAGCCAGCGATGGGCCGGGTCGGCGTCCATTCGCGGATGCCACATCGCCGATATCTTGAACTCCGGCGTGGGGACCGGGACTTCGAAGGTCGCAAGACCCGATGTGACAGGGAGATCGCTCGTCAAGCTGTTGCCCAGGCATGAATGCGGCACCAGCGCGACCAGATCCGATTGGCGTGCAATCCGCATTGCATCCGGATATCCAGGCACGACGACCCTTATCGCCCGTTTAAGCCCCAGCTTCTCCAGGGCGGCATCGACGGGCTCGATTCTCTCCCCATCCTTGGACGCCAAGACATGGTCGCAGGCGGCATATCTTTCTGCGGTCACCGCCGCGCGCTCGAGAAGAGGATGTCCAATTCGGGCCACGCCGACAAGCTTGTCATGGAACAGGAACTGGGTGCGTATCTCCGGCGCGGACGTTCCAAGCAGGCCGATCTCCAGATCAATGAGCCCCTCCCTTAGCGGCCGCGCGTCTTTGTCAGGTTTGGGGACAAAGCGAAGGCAGATCCGTGGGGCTGCCCGAG
>NZ_RZPQ01001395.1:0-540 GCF_003999135.1 Mesorhizobium sp. M7A.F.Ca.CA.004.06.1.1
GTCGATGGCGTCGGTACCGGCGGCGACAATTCTCACAGCGTCAACATTTCGACGGCATCGGCCTTCGTCGTTGCCGGCAGCGGCGTGCCGGTTGCCAAACACGGCAATCGCGGCCTGTCATCGCTGACGGGGGCAGCCGACGTGCTGGTTGCGCTCGGCGTCAAGATCGACATCTCGCCCGAATTCATCGGCCGCTGCATCCACGAGGCAGGCGTTGGCTTCATGTTCGCGCCTGCGCACCATCCGGCGATGAAGCATGTCGGCCCGACTCGCGTCGAGCTCGGCACCCGCACCATCTTCAACCTGCTCGGGCCGCTCTCCAATCCGGCCGGCGTCAAGCGGCAGCTGGTCGGTGTGTTCCTGCCGGAATGGATCCTGCCGGTTGCCGAGACGCTGAAGGCGCTGGGTGCCGAGCATGTCTGGGTTGCCCATGGCGACGGCTATGACGAGATCACCACCACCGGCGAGACGCAGGTTGCCGAACTGATCGGCGGCGAGATCCGCAGCTTCACCCTGACGCCTGAAGCGGTTGGGTTGCCG
>NZ_RZPQ01001396.1:0-540 GCF_003999135.1 Mesorhizobium sp. M7A.F.Ca.CA.004.06.1.1
CTTCATCGCCAATCTGCTCGACATGACCAAGATCGAGTCCGGCGCGATGGAGCCGAACTACGCCTTTCACTATGTCGGCGACATCGTCGGCTCCGCCTTGCAAAGGGCCAGGAAAATCATTGGCGAGCACAAGATCGAGACCGACATCCCCAGGGATTTGCCGATGTTGAAGGTCGACCCGGTGCTGTTCGAGCAAGCGTTGTTCAATCTTCTCGACAATGCGGCGAAATATGCCCCGGCAAGCTCGACGATTCGCATGCAGGGTTGGACCGACAATGGCTCCGTCCTGCTGCAAATCATGGATGAAGGGCCAGGCATTCCTCCCGGCGATCTGGAACGGATTTTCGACACGTTCTATCGAGTGCGCAAGGGCGACCAGATCCGCGCCGGTACGGGGCTCGGCCTGTCGATCTGCCGCGGCTTCGTCGAAGCGATGGGTGGCACCATCATGGCGGCAAACCGGACCGACGGTTCGGGCGCGGTGTTCACCATCAAAATGCCCAGGCCGGCAAATCCGCCCAATTTCGACACTTCGAATAC
>NZ_RZPQ01001397.1:0-538 GCF_003999135.1 Mesorhizobium sp. M7A.F.Ca.CA.004.06.1.1
CACGCTGGCGATCAGCAATGCCACCGCCCGGGCCTTCGGCGACGGCAAGGCGCCGATCATCGACGTCGGCGCCTCCTTCGTCTCCATCGTCGCCGGCGGCACGCGGCTGGACGACCTGGCGGCCCAGATCCATTCCGACGGTTTTGATATCCAGAACCGCGCCGGGCCGGTCACCGTCAAGCTGGAGGCGGGCGGCCTCAACACCGACGTGGCGACGCTGGCGCCGCTGATCACCGGCAAGATCGATGTCGATCTGGCCGGGTCGGTCAGCAAGGACGCCATTGCCATCGACCAGGGCACGCTGCGTTCCGACGCGCTCAACGCTTCGCTGACCGCGACGGTGGCGCTTGCCGACCTGTCGATGCAGCTCAAGATGAACGCGGATGCCGTGGCCACGGCCTTTCCGCCGCAGATCGCCTCGGTGCTCGGCGCTAGGGTGAAATTCTCGGCCAGCGCGGCCCGCGATCCGCAGGGATCCTTCGCCGCCAATTCGATCGAATTCACCTCCGGCACGCTCAGCGCCGCCGGCACGGCCAGC
>NZ_RZPQ01001398.1:0-538 GCF_003999135.1 Mesorhizobium sp. M7A.F.Ca.CA.004.06.1.1
TTGCAGAAGTTGTTTCAGCCGAAGGCTGTGCGGCCATATTTGCCGGCACGCCGGCGGAGGCTGGGGAACTCATGCCGAGTGCGGCGCAAAGTCCCAGGAAAATGAAGCTGCGAAGCTGCATGGCGAAGATCCGATCGTTCTATGCTTGTTGCCCACGGCGTCGCCCAGCGCCCCCCAAGGGCGCCGGAAATGCCGCGCGCAATCTATAGTCGAATAAGCGCGGCTGCCTCAAGCGCGAGGCCCCGCCTCACCCTGTCGAATCTTCGTGATCTTGCTGCATTTGCCGCGACTGTGTTCAAACGACCACAGATCGCGGTTTCAAGCGTGGAAGACTATTGGTTCGGGACCTGCGGGGTCGCCGGTGCGGCGGGAGCCGTGCCGTTGGTCGCCGGCGGCGTCGAACCGGCGGCAGGCGCCGTGGCCGGGGCAGTCGCTGGAGCCGCAGCGTCGTTGCCGGAAGGCGGCGTCGGCGTGGTGCTGCCGGCGGGCGCCGGGGTGGTCGTGCCGGGCAACTGGTTGAGCACGCCTTTGCCCGCAC
>NZ_RZPQ01001399.1:0-537 GCF_003999135.1 Mesorhizobium sp. M7A.F.Ca.CA.004.06.1.1
AGGTCGGCGTATCTCATGACTGGACGATCGCGCACTGAATGGGAGCACAGCATTCCGCCAGTTGACCTGCATCGATACTCGATCACCTTGCGGACATTGCGCTAACTCCGCAGGAGGATCGGACGCCGAGCCGTTCTGAGACATCGCCAGCGCCATCACGAGTTCTTGAACGCAAACGGTTCCGGGAACCTCCTAACCACAAGTTGGTTTGGAGGACAGGTACAGCTTCAAAGGTGGAGAATGTCCATGGCCCGTGCCCGATCCGTATTGGTGGCCGCCAGGCGTCCGTTGCATAAAACGCCGATGGCAGTCGCAAATGCGTGTTTCGTCGGCACATTGCTGACCGACGCTGCCTATTGGCAAAGCGCTGAAATGATGTGGGCCGATTTCTCCGCCTGGCTGCTGCTTGCCGGCCTGCTTGTAGGCGTGCTCGCGGTTCTTGCAGCACTGGTCGATTTGTTTACCGACCGGCTTTCCGGTGAAGCCGGGCGCGTATGGCCATATCTCCTCGGCAGCCTCATCGTGCTCGTCATGTCG
>NZ_RZPQ01000139.1:0-10120 GCF_003999135.1 Mesorhizobium sp. M7A.F.Ca.CA.004.06.1.1
TATCGCCGGAGCGGGCTTTGCCGAGCAGTTCCGGCGAGCGATTCGGTGTCCCCATGGCCTCGGCCAGCAATCGCGCGACTTCGCTGATCGCATAGGCGCGGCCGCTGCCGATGTTGATGACATGACCCTTTGCCTGGCGTTGCTGCAGAGCAAGGCGAAAGGCGCGGGCGACGTCCTGCACATGGACGAAATCGCGCTTCTGTTCGCCATCCTCGAAGATCATTGGCCGTTGGCCGTTGGCGAGACGCGAAGCGAAGTTGGCCAGCACGCCGGTATAGGGATTCGACAACGCCTGGCCGGCGCCGAAGACATTGAACAGGCGCAGCGCGACCGCATCGATGCCATAGGCCTCGCCGAAGATCAGCACGGCGCGTTCCTGGGCGTATTTTGTCAGCGCATAGATGGAGGCGAGATCGACCGGCTTTTCTTCGTCCGTCGGCAGCGGCGAGAGGGCGTCTCCACCTGGCGACAGCGGGTTCCATTGCCCGCTCCTGATGTCGCTCGCCTTGCGCCGAGCATTGTCGATACGCCGGCCGTCTGGCGTTGCATAGAGCCCTTCGCCATAGACGCTCATCGACGAGGCGACGACGATCCGTTCGACCGGGTGCTTGATCAATGCTTCAAGTAGCGTTGCGGTGCCGAGATCGTTGGCGCCGACATAGCGCGCGATCTCATACATCGATTGCCCGACGCCGACTTCCGCCGCCAGATGAATGACCGCGTCAACGCCATCCAGCGCATTGGCGACCGCCTCCCGGTCTCGGACATCGCCCTTGATCAGCTCGGTCCCGGCGGGAAGCGCGACGGCTTCGCCCGCATGCACCTGCTCCAGCAGCGCATCGAGGATGCGAACCGAATAATCCTGCTCGACGAGTTCCTGTGCGACATGCCGGCCGATGAAGCCGCAGCCTCCTGTAACCAATATGCGTTTCACGACGACTCCTCAGACAAGTAACCTCGGCGCCCCGAACTTTTCGGCAAAAGGTTTGTTCCCTTGCTTCAACAAAGTTCCTTTGGCGGACTTCGTTGGGAGCCGGCATCGCGATCACGGCGCGGTGCTGGAACATTGACGCCCTTGTGCTGTTAGGACGCCCGACAGCCCGCGTGTCCGCCGATGATCAAAGGAGATTTCAATGTCTCAGTCGCAAACGACCACGAACCATGACGAAATTCGCAAATGGGCCGAGGAGCGGGACGGCCGGCCGGCGGTGGTGCGCACCAAAGGCGAGGGCGGTATCCTGCGGATCGACTTCGGCGAGCCCGAGGAAGCATTCGAGCCCATCGAATGGGACGAGTTCTTCCGGATATTCGACGAGAATGATCTGGCCTTTCTGTATCAGGCCAAGACCGGTGAGGGGAAAGCCAGCCGTTTCAACAAATTCGTCGAGCGCAATCAGAAGGGCTGATGACGCAGGCCAAGCGGCCGATCTGTACGGCCAAGTTTTCGAGATGTGGTGAACAATGACGGCCCCGCGGCTTGGCACTTCAGCCTGAGAGGCCTTGGAGGTAAAACTAATGCATCAGTTTTGCGCCGCGGGTTTTCGCCATCTCTCGCATGATGCCGTTGAGCCAGTTTTCAGTGGATTGACCAAGCTGTCTGCGGTCGACATCCCGGATCGCTTGCTCGAGCGTCCTCTCGACGAGCCGATCCGATGCGTCGACGTCTCCCAGCAAAAGGCGCGCCGCAAGTCGCAGTTTGGGCAAAAGCGCGAAGACGTCGTCGGACGGGTCCGGTACGGAGGTCGCCCGTCCCGATGCCTGCGGGGGAAAGAGTGCGTTGAACACGGCCTGGCTGCCCGAGGATTTCCGCAAATTGCTGGCGTAGCGGAGATGATCGGGAATGGCGATGTCGTCATCGCCACTGAAGAACACGAAGGGGACACCCCGGCGCATCAACTCATCGGCGATTGGAAACACGCGTCGGCCATTGAGATTGACGTCGAGAATTGCAGCTTCGGCCGTCCCGGTGTGTTTGGAAGCCTGTTCGACAGTTGCAGCGGGACCAAGGATTATGGCGCCCATATTGCTGAAAAACCGCGCAAGATCTCCCGCCATCGTCCATTCGTCTTCGACTATCAGAATATGCAGCCCCCGCAGGTCGCGCACGTCGTCATCCTTTCTTGGAACGGAGGTTAGAATGCAGCGGATTTGCTTTCCGAATTCTGTCATCCAAGGCCGCCTGCAACCGTTTCGCAAGCGTCAGCATGCGATCCGGGACGGGCCCCGCATGGGAAGCTTCGAGCGATCCAGGCGCTCCTGATACCACCGGCGTCGGGAGTTTTATGTCAGCAGATCGTTTTGCCATTGAACCACCATTGATATCGGGTTCAACGTCATCTCTGACGTCTTGTTCCATCCGTCTTGCGCGCTATATGGTTGTGTCCTGTTCGATCCGGCCTTGAGGAGACTTCATGTCGGGTCGGCGAAAGGGGGACATGCCGTGACTGCCCGATCGACTAGATTTCCCATCGTGGGCATAGGCGCGTCCGCGGGCGGCATTCCCGCGATGGAGGGCCTTTTCAAGGGCGTGACCGGCCAGCCCGGCATGGCGTTCGTCATCATCACGCATCTCAGCCCCAACAGGGAGAGTCTGTTGCATGAGGTTGTCAGCCGCTACACCGAGATGCCTGTTTCGGTGGTCGAGGATGGCACGGTGGTTCAACCTGACCACGTCTATGTGATGCCGCAAAACGTGACATTGGCCATTGAATCGGGGGTGCTGCACCTGCGTCGGCCCAATGGGCTTACCCAGGAGCGCAAGCCCATCGATATCTTCTTCAGCGCACTGGGTGAAGACCAGGGCGAATATGCCGTCGGCGTTATCCTGTCGGGCGGTGATTCCGATGGAACCCTGGGCGCCAAGGCCATCAAGGAGCGGGGCGGGTTTATCGTCGCGCAAGCGCCGGACGGCTACGGGCCGCGCAATCCCGACATGCCGCAGAGCGCTATTGCCAGTGGGCTCGTCGATGTCGCAGTGACTGCCGAGGAGATCGGGGCGAAGCTGGAGGCTTTCGCCCGCGGCTTCGACACGCTGGACGGGTTGGCGGAAGACGATGGCGATGAAACGCCCGACATCGACAAGGTGCGAGAACAAATCTACGCCATTCTGCGCAGCCACTCCGGCCATGACTTCTCGGGCTATAAGACCAAGACGTTCCTGCGCCGCGTGAAGCGACGCATGCAGATCGCCCAGGTCCATTCCATCAGCGGCTATATAGACTGGCTGAAGAAGGATGCTCGCGAGGTGATGAACCTTTTTCGCGATCTGCTGATCAACGTCACCAACTTCTTTCGCGACCCCGATGCCTTCGAGTTGCTCGGGCGAAAGATCATACCGCAGCTGTTCGAGGGCAAGACCGCCAGCGACACCGTCAGGGTCTGGGTTCCGGGATGCGCCACGGGCGAGGAGGTGTTCTCCATCGGCATCCTGCTGCGCGAACACATGGAGACGCTTACGGTCGTTCCGCGCGTCCAGATATTCGCCACCGACATAGACGAGCCGGCGCTGGCGGTGGCGCGGGCGGCACGCTATCCGGAAGCCTTGCTGCAAGGTCTTTCTCCTGAACGCAAGCAGCGGTTTTTCAACGGTGATGGCGAGAGCTATGTCCTCAGCAATGAGGTGCGCGAACTGTGCATCTTCTCGCCGCACAGCGTCATTCGCGATCCACCCTTCTCGCGCATGGATCTGGTCTCCTGCCGCAATCTGCTGATCTATTTCGGCCCGACCATCCAAAATCGCGTCATCCCTGTCTTCCATTATGCGCTGAAGCCCGGCGGATACCTTTTCCTCGGCACCTCCGAAAGCGTCGGGCAGCACGACGATCTGTTCGCCACCGTCGACAAGAAGCATCGCATCTTCCAGGCGCGGGAGCATGCCTCACCGCACATCAGACTGCCGGCCCTGATCGGAGAAAGCCATTCCAGCGTCTTCCCATCCGAAAGTGCCGGCTCGAAGAAGGGACTTGTCGGCTATCCCCTGCGGCAGGCGGTCGAGGCGCAGGTGCTGGAACGGTTCGCGCCGCCGCATGTCCTGGTCAACGCCGAGGGCGATGTCGTCTATTATTCGGCCAGGACCGGCAGATATCTCGAAGCGCCACAAGGGATTCCCAGCCGGCAGTTGCTGACGATGGCAAGGCGTGGGTTGCGGCTGGACCTCCGCGCCGCACTGCGCGAAGCGACGACCACGCGCCGCACAGTGGTGCGGGAAAACCTCACCGTGGAGGAAGACGACGAGCGGGTCCAGCCGATCAGGCTGACGATCGAGCCGCTCGCCGAACGCGGCAATGGCGAGCCGCTCTACCTTGTCCTTTTCGAGCCGTCGGGGCCGACCCAGGCCCGGTCCAACGAAGATGGCGGCAGTCGTGACAGTGACAGCACCGCCGATCTCGAGCGGGAACTGCGCGATACCAGAGAGCGCCTGCAATCGACGATCGAGGAGTACGAGACCGCGCTGGAGGAGGTGAAATCGTCGAACGAGGAACTCGTCTCCGTCAATGAGGAGGCGCAATCCACCAACGAGGAACTCGAAGCCTCGAAGGAAGAGATGCAGTCGCTCAACGAGGAGCTCAACACGATCAATGCCGAGTTGACGGCCAAGATAGAAGAGCTCGACCACGCCAACGGCGATCTGCGCAACCTGTTCGAAAGCACCGACATCGCGACTATTTTCCTCGACCGCAGCCTTGTGGTCCGCACTTTCACGCCGGCGGCGTCATCTTTCTTCAGCCTGCGCCCCTCCGATGTCGGCCGGCCGCTGACGGATCTGTCGAGCCAACTCGACTATCCCGAGTTGAAGCAGCACATCGACAAGGTGTTCGAGACGGGCGAGATCCTGAATCACCATCTGGCACGCGATGCCAGGGGCCTGTTCCACATGGTCCGCATCAATCCCTATCGCGACAAGGGCAACAGGATCCAGGGCGTGGTGGTGACACTTGTCGATGTCACCACGCTGGCACAGGCGGAAGAGCATCAGCAGGTGCTCATCTCGGAACTCAACCACCGGGTCAAGAACATGCTTGCGGTGATCGCCAGCATTGCAAGCCGCACGCGGGAAAGTTCTGATACGAAGGAGGAGTTCGCGGACGCGCTGATCGGTCGCCTGCATGCCATGTCGCGGGCCTACGGCCTGCTGACCCGGGAGAGATGGAAGGAAGCCTCGGTCAGGGAATTGCTCCAGCAGGAGCTCGAACCATTCGGCATCGAGCGGATCGAACTCGATGGCGAGGATGTCAAACTAGGTCCGCAACAGGGGCTTTCCCTGAGTATGGCCATTCATGAACTGGCCACCAACGCGGCCAAATACGGCGCTTTGTCAAAAACCGATGGCAAGGTCAGTGTGCAATGGTCGATCGAGGACGACAGTTTCACATTTGGCTGGCGAGAAAAGGACGGCCCTCTTGTAAAGGCGCCGTTGGACAACGGCTTTGGCCTGACCCTATTGCAGGGAGAAATCGGTTACAGGCTCGGCGGCCACGTCGAAACCGCGTTCCACAAGGACGGCCTCAGCGTCCAGATCGCGTTTCCGGCAAACCACAAGGAGGCGCCGTGAGCGACGACAAGCCGCGCGTTCTGGTGGTCGAGGACGAATGGCTGATCGCCGAAGACATCGCGTCACGCCTGCGTGCGGCGGGTTATCCGGTGATCGGCCCGGTCTCGTCGGCCGCCGCGGCTCGTCAGCTTATCGATGCAGGCAAAGCCGACGTGGCGCTGCTGGACATTCAATTGAACGGCGAAACAAGTCTGCCCGTGGCCGAAACATTGCTGGCTCGCGGCATCCCCTTCGCCTTCATGACCGGATTTGGGCCGCGCGACGTTCCCACACCCTTCCGAAACTGCAAATTCGTGCCGAAGCCGGCAGGCGACGCTGCACTTCTCAACACCCTGGCCGACCTGGCATCGCTTCGTCCCGACAAACACTCGCTGTGATTTCAAGAGGCCGGTTTCGATCAGTCCAGGGGCTTGTCCGTCGGCCGAGGCGTGGTGCTCGCCTGACGCGGCCGCCCGGCGTTGCGATTGGCAACCGGATTGTCCAGCGGCGCGGTCGACGGCCGGGATGTGCCTGCGGTTTTCGGCGTCTCCGGCTTGCCACCGGCATCGGTGCCATTGGCATCCCGCTTTGGGTGCGGCAGACTATCGGCGTTCGGAGACCGGACGCTAGGTTTGGATGTGGAATTCTCATTGGTCATGCAACACCTTCCTTTGCAGCCGGTGGGGCACGGCGGTCTCGCCGCCGTGAATTCTGCAGGTCAACCGCTGCCGCGATCGAAGGTTCCAGATCGCCAACGGGTCCGTTGCGGTTCACGGCAGCGAACTTGCTCAGGGCAGACCTGGTGCGAGAACCCGACGTCTCAGCCATGCGGTCGCATTACCACCTTGATGCAGCCATCCTGCTTGTCACGGAACGTCTTGTAGAGGTCCGGTCCCGCTTCGAGGTCTGCCCGGTGCGTGATCACGAAGGAGGGATCAATGTCGCCCTTCTGCACCATGGCGAGGAGCGGTTCGAGATAGCGTTGCGTGTGCGTCTGACCCATCCGGAAGGTCAGTCCTTTGTTCATGGCGGCGCCGAACGGAATATGATCGACGAGGCCGATATAGACGCCGGGCACCGAGATGGTGCCGCCTTTGCGGCAGGAGTAGATTGCTTCGCGCAATACATGCGGCCTATCGGTGCCGAGATAGACGGCAGCCTTGACCTTGTCGAGCATGGAGTCGGCACTGGCGGCGGGATCCGACTCGGTCCCGACACAGTCTATGCAGCGATCCGGACCGCGGCCATCGGTCATCGCCATCAAAGCGTCGTAGATATCGGAATTGCTGAAGTCGAGCGTCTCGGCCTTGCCGTGCTCGCGAGCCATCGCCAGCCGCTCCGGCACCTTGTCTATGGCAATGACGCGGCCGGCGCCGAGCATCCATGCGCTCTGGATGGCGAACTGACCAACCGGACCGCAACCCCAGATGGCGACGGTTTCGCCTGGCTCGATGCCGGCGTTTTCAGCTGCCATATAGCCGGTTGGAAAGATGTCGGAGAGGAACAGCACCTGTTCGTCGTCCATTCCCTCGGGCACCTTTATCGGACCGACGTCGGCGAAAGGAACGCGCAGATATTCGGCTTGCCCTCCCCAATAGCCGCCCACCAGATGCGAATAGCCGAACAGGCCAGCCGGGGATTGTCCCATCACTTCGGCAGCCTGTTTGGCATTGGGATTGGACCTGTCGCAAAGCGAGAACAGCCCCTTCTGGCAAAACCAGCACTCGCCGCATGAGATGTTGAAAGGCACCACGATGCGGTCGCCCTTTCTGAACTTCGAATGGCCGCTGCCGACTTCCACGACCTCGCCCATCGTCTCGTGTCCGAGCACATCGCCCGATTTCATCGTCGGCATATATCCGTTCATCAGATGCAAGTCCGAGCCGCATATGGCGCAACAGGTGACTTTGATGATGACGTCGCGATCATCCTCGATGGCCGGATCAGCCACCTGGTCGCATCGAATGTCGCCTTTGCCGTGCCATGTGAGCGCTTTCATGATGGTGCTCCTGCTTGGAGATTTTTTGGTTTGCTTGAAGGCCGAAGGTCAGTCTTTGGACGCTGAACCCGGCTCGGCCATCTTGCGATGCTGTTCGGCCAGCGTGCCTGCCGGCGTCACATGCGCTGCGGCGACCTGCAGCTTGTTCTTCCAACCGCTGATGATTTGTTCCTCACCGTCCATCATCGCCTCGTAGCCTGCTTTGGCGACATCGGCGGGATTGTCCTTCTCATCGGTGCCGACCTTGGTATCCATCATTTCGGCGCGTTCGAAGAACCGCGTCTGCGTTGCCCCGGGCATCAGCACGGTGACTGTGACCCCTGTGTCCTGCAACTCATGACGCAGTGCGATCGAGAAGGAATCGATGAATGCCTTGGTGCCGTTGTAGACCGCCTGGAAAGTGCCGGGCATGAAACCAGCGATCGATCCTGTGAAGAGGATGCGGCCTCGGCCGCGGCGTGCCATCCTGGCTCCGAGTTGATGCGCGAGATAGACGGTCCCGGTGATGTTGGTGTCGATGATGCGGCGGATTTTTTTCCAATCCTGATCGACGAAACCACGGCCGAGTCCACGTCCGGCGTTCAGGAACAACAGGTCGACATCGCGATCGCCGATCCCGGCGATCAAACGATCGACACCCTCCTCGGTCGCCAGATCGGCCTCGATGGCTTCGACGGTCACATCATGCGAACCGAGCGCCGCGGCAGCCTGCTGGATCGCGGGCTCGTCGGCGGCTATGATCAGGTGGTAGCCGTCCTTGGCGCACAGTTTGGCGAGTTCCTTGCCGATGCCGCTTGAGGCGCCCGTCACCACGGCCAACTTTTCATTCGTCATCACGTCCTCCGAACTTCGCTTCGGCCGAACCACTGTCGGGGCTGATTGTTCCGTGCGGGATGATGCGCGGCTGTATGCGGGCCGTGACAACGATTTGTCCTTGAGTTCATCCAAGCCATGAACAGCGGCGCGTGGAGAGGTGGAACAACTTAGGTCTACTTAGGTCTACGCGAGTTCGACATCCGTGCAGCGTCGTTGCTCCCCTTGTTTGATGCTGCACGATCGGGTCCCCCTCAGCCTGATCCAGCCCGCGCGTCCCTGCTCGGGAAGCGCGGGCTTTCCCGTGAGTTCGGCTGCCATGTTTTTAAGTTCTGGTGGGAACAATGTACCCGTTTGGCAGTTCGGCGCGCAGGAGGAACAGAATGCAATACGCCGAAGAAATCGCGCTCAGGCGCGTAAAGATGCTGGTCGAACAATATGTCGTCGCCAGGAGCAGGAGATATGATTTCGTCTCGACGGAACTTGCCTGCAAGGCCATTCGCCAGGTCGTACGAAGCCCGATCGAAGACGCCGAACTGGACCATTTGCTGGCTAGAAGCGCGGTCAAACAAGGGCTCTCGGTGCGGTTCGACCGGATAGGTCATTGGCAGGCGGCTTCGCCCGGACTCAGCCAGGAGAAATCAGCATGAGGGCAGTGCTTTTGATGTCGGCGGCATTGCTCGCCTTGGCGGGGTGCAACGACAATGCCGATCCAGCCAAGTCCAAGACGGATACTACGAACAGCCAGCCGGTCGACAAGAATCCCACGACGGACACCAACCCAACACCGCAGACCAGCACCGGCGGCGACCAGCAAGGTACGCAGCCAACCCAGCCGGCATCTCCCAAGCCAAGTGGTGGCTAGGCCTATGGAGCGACGCAACGCAATAATCTCGCTGGTGATAGCGGCGGTCATCATTGTTGGTTTCGTCGTGGGCTTTTTCTACGTCGATATGGGCTGGCAGACCTCGCCGCTGAAACGCGCGCCGGAGCAGAACCAGGGCGGCAATGCCCCCGCGGATACCGCCCCGGCTGCCGGCGTCCAGAAAAATCCTAGGGAAAACACGGAAATGCCGGGGCAGCAGTGATCGACGGCCGGCAGCAACAGGCGAGGCGACGTCGCGGTGACGGTGCCGAAGTGAGTTCGATACAGCACGGATCTGGAGTGTGGATGATGGGCATCCTTTCCGACCTCGACAAGAAACTGACGGACAATATGTACGAGCATGGCAGCGAATTCACCGATGCGGTTTCGGATCTGCCCGAAGCAGTCGTTGAAGCGGTCGAACGGCTGATGTTTTTCATCCAGCCCGACGCGCGCGACACAGTCAGAACTCAGGTTCTCGGCCTCATTCACGAATACAGAATCCAAGACGCTCCGAACGGGGATCGCCCCGCCTGACCTTCAGCTTACGCTGATGCGGCAATTGAAACCGATCGGGACCTGGCTCGCCGCCGCGTGCTCCGGATCGGCGGGCGCGGTCGTTGACGGACCCGACGAGTGCTCTAGATCAGATTTACGCCGGCCACGGTTTTGTTGGGTCGGGGGAGACTATTCGGTGGCGCACGAGACGCCTGATTTGATCGTTAGACGCCGCTATCTCAGGCTCGAGTGCTTGTGCTTGCTGTTGATGATGTTGTCGGCATGCTCATCTTCCGATCAGATCGAGCAGCAATCACGAACAGCGGCCTCCGCATCGCAGACTGTATTGATGGCGCTGGACGCCTGGGCGGCAGGGGCGGCGCCGACCGCATACACGGCGGGTACGCTGCAATCG
>NZ_RZPQ01000013.1:0-22866 GCF_003999135.1 Mesorhizobium sp. M7A.F.Ca.CA.004.06.1.1
AACGCCTGGCGGCGCATGATGGTTCAGAAAGGGTCTAGCACATCACCAAGCGGTGAAAAGGGGCGGTGTGATGACGCGGCTCAGCGCGGCGCCTGCAAAAGCGCCAGCAGTGCCTCCTCGTCGGGCTGCGCGGCAATGCGGATCCTTTCGCTGGCGACATCGTCGAAGGCTGCGGCGATGCGCGTGGAAAGCGCAAAAACCCACGTTTTTTCGAAGAGACCGCGCAGAGCGGGCCGTCTTGCCAAGGTCTGCATCGCCGCCGCCGCCTTGGCTGAATAGAGCAACACCGCGTCGGCAGGTTGCCCCGACAGGCGTTCGAGGATGACTTCGTCCGAATACCCCATTGTCAGCGTGTCATAAGTCTCGACGGCGTGGACCCGAACGCCCGCCGTCCCGAGCCTCTGTTCGAACGCCGGAAAACGCACGCGTCCGCAGAGGTAGACAATCGTCTTTCCAGAAAAATCGACGGCGAGACTGTCGGCCAGCGCCTCCGCATCGCCCGGGCCTTCACTGACCGACAAAAACCCCGCTCGACGCGCCGCTTGCGCCGTCCTTTTGCCGACCGCATGACAAGGCAAGGCGGCGAGCGTCGCGATGATTTCTTCCGGCGCATGACGCATGGCATTGGCGCTGGTGACGGCCACTGCGACGGCATTGTCCGGGATCAGTCCGGCGGCGACGGGCAACGCCTTTGTTTCGGTCAGGGGCAAAAGAACCGGCTGAAAACCTGCCTCCTCAAGCCGATGCGCCGTGCGCGAAGCACCTGGTTCCGGCCTGGTCACCAGGACGCGAAGCATTTCAGAGCCAGCCGTCGAAGAACTTTTCGCCGGCCTTGGCGCGCACGCTCCGGGCCGCTTCACCGCCGATGCGGGCGGCGTCTTGCGCCGGCCCCTGCAGCTCGACCGTGTGCGACTGCGTGCCGTCGGGCGAGATGATCAGCCCGGCAAAAGACAGTTTTCCGGCCTCGATCGCCGCATAGCCGGCGATCGGCGTGCGGCAGGAGCCATCGAGCGCCGCCAGGAAGGCACGCTCGCAGGCCAGCGCCTGGCCGGTCGGCACATCATGGACGGCTGCCAGCATTTTTTCGACATCGCGGTCGCCGATACGGGTTTCGATGCCGATCGCGCCTTGCCCCGGCGCCGGCGGGAAGACATCGAGCGGTATCAGATCGGTGACGACCTGCTCGAGCCCAAGCCGCTTCAGCCCGGCATAGGCCAGGATCGTGCCGGCGGCGACGCCTTCTTCGAGCTTGCGCAGCCGCGTCTGCACATTGCCGCGGAACATCACCACGTCGAGATCCGGCCGCATCCGGCGGATCAGCGCTTGCCGCCGCAGCGACGACGAGCCGACTTTCGCCCCCCGCGGCAGTTCGGCGATCGTCTTCGCCGCCTTGCCGACAAAGGCGTCGCGTGCATCCTCGCGCGGCAGGAAGGCCGAGAGTTCGAGACCGTCGGGCAGTTGCGTCGGCATGTCCTTCGACGAATGCACGGCGATGTCGATCCGGCCCGCCAGCAGCGCCTCCTCGATCTCCTTGGTGAACAGGCCCTTGCCGCCGGCTTCCGACAGCGGCCGGTCCTGGATGCGGTCGCCGCTGGTCGAGATGACGACCACCTCGAACGCCTCCGCCGGCATGCCATGCGCGGCCATCAGCCGCGCCTGCGCCTCATGCGCCTGTGCCAGCGCCAGCGGGCTGCCGCGTGTTCCGATTCTCAAGATTGTTTGCATGGCGCGCAGTCCGTGATAACCCCCCGGCAAGCGAGGCTTTTCCGGGGTTCTCCTAACGGGGAAAGCCCCATGATACAATCTTTAGGGACAGCGACGAATTGATCCGCGTGCTGGGCATAGAGACGAGTTGTGACGAGACCGCCGCCAGCGTGGTGGCCATCGACAGCGACGCCGCGCCAAAAATCCTGTCCAACATCGTGCTCAGCCAGATCGAGGAGCATGCCGCTTTCGGCGGCGTCGTGCCGGAAATCGCCGCGCGCGCCCATGTCGAGGCGCTGGACGGCATCATCGAAGCGGCGCTTGCCGATTCGGGCACGGCACTCGCCGATATCGACGCGATTGCCGCCACCGCCGGCCCCGGCCTTGTCGGCGGGCTGATCGTCGGGCTGATGACGGCCAAGGCGATTGCCGCTGCGGCGAACAAGCCGCTGATCGCCATCAACCACCTCGAAGGCCATGCCCTGACCGCAAGGCTGACCGACGGGCTCGACTTTCCCTATCTCTTGCTGCTGGTCTCCGGCGGCCATACGCAAATCGTCGCCGTGCGCGGCGTCGGCGACTATCAGCGCTGGGCAACGACCATCGACGACGCGCTCGGCGAAGCCTTCGACAAGACGGCCAAGATGCTTGGCCTGCCCTATCCCGGCGGGCCGAATGTCGAGAAGACGGCACAGGCCGGCAGTGCCTCGCGCTTTGCCTTTCCGCGCCCGATGAAGGGCTCGGCGCAGCCCGACTTCTCCTTCTCCGGCCTCAAGACCGCCGTGCGCCAGGCGGCGAGCGCCATTGCGCCGCTGAGCGACCAGGACGTCGCCGACATCTGCGCTTCGTTCCAGGCAGCGGTGGCCGATGCGCTGGCCGACCGCGTCTCCCGCGCGCTGACGCGCTTTCGCGAGACATTTCCCGGCACGAAAAACCCGGCCCTCGTCGTTGCCGGTGGTGTCGCCGCCAACCGCACGATCAAGATCATGCTGGAGCGGCTCTGTGCCGAGACCGGCTTCACCTTCATTGCACCACCGCTGAAGCTCTGCACCGACAATGCGGCGATGATCGCCTGGGCCGGTGTCGAGCGGCTGCGCGCCGGCATGGCGCATGAGAACGGCTTCGATTTCGTGCCGCGCTCGCGCTGGCCGCTGGATAGCATCTCGGCGCCGATGGTCGGCTCCGGCCGGCGCGGAGCCAAGGCATGAACGAGCGGGCAATGGGCGGCAACGACACCGCGCCGACCGGCTGGCGCGTTGCCGTGCTCGGCGGCGGGGCCTGGGGCACTGCCTTGGCCTTGGCCATGCTGCGCGCCGGCCATTTCGTCCGCCTTTACGCGCGCGACCCGGACACCGTAGCCGCTATCGACCGCGGCGAAAATCCACGCTATCTGCCTGGCATTACGCTCCAGCCCGGCATCGTGGCGACGAGCAACATCCAGGCCGCGCTCGACGGTGCCGACTGCGTGCTGGCGGTGACGCCGGCCCAGTCGCTGCGGACTACGCTGGCGGCAGCGAAGGACCATATGCCGGCCGGTGTCCCGCTGGTTCTGTGTGCCAAGGGCATCGAAAGCGAGACCGGCGCCTTGCTGTCGGCGATCGTCGAAGAAATCCTGCCGCTCAATCCGGTTGCCGCTCTGTCGGGTCCGAGCTTCGCCACCGACGTCGCCCGCGGCCTGCCGACGGCCGTTGTGGTCGCTGCCCGCGACGAGGCATTGGCCGCCGATCTCGCCGCCCGCTTTTCCGCCGAAAACCTGCGCTGCTATTCGAACGACGACCTGATCGGCGTCGAGATCGGCGGCGCCTTGAAGAACGTCTTTGCCATTGCCGCAGGTGCCGTCACTGGCGCGGGTCTCGGTGCCAGCGCCCAGGCCGCCATGGTGACGCGCGGCTTTGTCGAGCTGCGCCGCATCGGCGCTGCCTTCGGCGCCAGGCCCGAAACGCTGATGGGGCTGTCCGGCCTTGGCGACCTGCTGCTGACCTGCTCGTCCACCCAGTCGCGCAATTTCGCCTATGGCCTGGCGCTCGGCCAAGGCAAGCCGCTTGCCGGATTGCCGCTCGCCGAAGGCGTGCCGACGGCGGCGATCGCTGCCCGCATCGCCACCGAGCGCAACATCGACGCGCCGATCATTGCCGCCGTCGCCGCCATACTGGACGGTGCCATCACCGTCCGGCAGGCTGTGACGGCCTTGATGACCCGGCCGCTGAAGACCGAAACCAACGATTGATCCCCACGACTTTGAACGATCAGGAGAAAAAGATGCTGTTTGCTGTGATTTGCAAGGACAAGCCCGGAAGCCTGCAGGTGCGCCTCGACACGCGGCCCGAGCATATCGCCTTTCTCGAAGGGTTGAACGGCGACAAGAAGCTGGCCTTCGCCGGTCCGTTCCTTGATGCCGAGGGCAAGCCCAATGGCAGCCTCGTGGTCGTCGAAGCGTCCGACCTGGCTGGCGCCCAGGCTCTTTCGGCGGCCGACCCCTACGCCAAGGCCGGGCTGTTCGAAAGCGTCGAAATCCGCCCGTGGAACTGGACGTTCAACAAGCCGGCGGCTAGTTAATCCCGGTCGCCCGCGCGACGCCTAGGAGGAGAAAGACATGAACTACTGGCTGTTCAAATCCGAGCCATTCAAGTTCTCCTTCGAGATGCTGAAGGCCAAGGGCAAGGCCGGCACGCAATGGGACGGCGTGCGCAACTACGCCGCGCGCAACAACATGAAGGCGATGCAGATCGGCGATCTCGGCTTCTTCTACCATTCCAACGAGGGGCTGAACGTCGTCGGCATCGCTGAAGTCTGCGCGCTTGCCCATCCCGACACCACCTCGGACGATCCGCGCTGGGAATGCGTCGACATCCGCGCCGTAAGGGATGTGCCGAACCCGCCGACGCTGGAGCAGGTCAAGGCCAATCCGAAGCTTGCCGACATGGCGCTGGTGCGGCTCGGCCGGCTTTCCGTGCAGCCGGTGACGCCGGCCGAATGGAAGGAAGTCTGCCGCATGGGCGGCTTGACGCCGGCTCCGTGACGGCGCTGACGCCCAACAGCGCGAGGCAATTCATTCTCGACAACACGGCGCTGATGGCGCCGCCGCACGTCCCGGAGATCCTGCTTCATCTTGCCGACGAAGCGCATGATTTGTGGCAGCGGACCGAGGATGAGCTGGTCGAGATCGGCCTGCCACCGCCTTTCTGGGCCTTTGCCTGGGCCGGCGGCCAGGGCCTTGCCCGCTATGTCCTGGACAATCCCGGCACGGCGCGGGGCAAGCGTGTGCTCGACTTCGCTTCCGGCTCCGGCCTTGTCGCCATCGCTGCCGCCAAGGCAGGTGCCGCCAAGGTGATCGCAACCGACATCGATCCGTTCTGTGCCACCGCGATCCGGCTCAACAGCGAGATCAACGGTGTCGGGACCGAATTCCTCGGCACGGATTGCATCGGCACCGATGCAGGTTGGGACGTGGTCCTGGCCGGTGATGTTTTCTACGACAAATCTTTCGCGGACCGGCTGATGCCATGGTTCGCAACGCTGAAGGCGCGCGGCGCCGAGATCCTCGTCGGCGATCCCGGACGGTCGTATCTGCCGAAGGCAGGGCTGGAGCCGCTTTCTGTGTATGAAGTGGCCGTCACGCGGGCGCTGGAGGATGCGCTGGTCAAGCGCACGACGGTCTGGCGGTTCGCTTGACGCGATCGCCGAACAGGCGTTCCATCACATACAGATCAGAGGGGGAGCTCATGGATTTTTCAGCAGTGAACTGGCTGGCGGTGGTCGCTGCCGCGATCGCCGCGTGGCTGTTCGGCGCCGCTTGGTACATGGGCCTGAGCAAGGCGTGGCTGAAGGCCGCCAAGCTCGATCCGGCGATGATGAAGAAGTCGCCGCTGCCCTTCGTCATCAGCTTCATCGCCGAACTGGTCATGGCCACCATATTGGCCCTGGTCGTCGGCGCGATGACCGGCGGCGAGCCGACATGGATCGCCGGACTTGTCTTCGGCTTCGTGCTCTGGCTGGGTTTCGTCGCCACGACGCTCTCGGTCAATCACCGCTACGAGAATTTCGGCTGGGACCTGACCCTCATCGACGGCGGCCACTGGCTCGGCGTGCTGCTGATCATCGGCGCCGTGATCGGCTGGTTCGGCGCGGCGGCAACCTGATCAAGAAGGAGTAGGGCAGTAAGGCAGTAGGAAATAGGGGCAGACGGCACCGACGCCTATCCCTACTGCCCTGCCCTACTGTCCTACTGTCCTACTGTCCTACTGCCCTTTGTCCGTGGTCCGCGTCTTGGCGACTTCCTCGAGCATCCATTCGCGAAAGGCGACGATGCGTGGATCGTCGGCGGTATTTTCGGGATAGACCAGGAAGTAGGCGAACTCGGGCGCCACCCGCAGGCCGAGTTCGAAAGGCTGCACCAGCCTGCCCTGGGAAAGGTCGTTCGCCACCATGGCGAAATCGGCGAGCGCAACGGCATTGCCGTCGAGCGCTGCCTGGACGGCATCCGTGGAGTTGCCGAAGACGACGGTCCGGCTGTCGTCGAAATCAGTGATGCCGGCCGCGGCCATCCACATCCGCCAGTTCGGCCACGTCACGCCTTGCCGCGACCATTCAATATGCGCAAGCGTGTGGTTGAAGAGGTCGCGCGGCTCACGCAGCGGCGGACCGGACGTCAAGAGGCTCGGGCTGCACACCGGAATGAGAATGTTGTCGAACAGCCGGTGGGTGCGAAGACCCGGATATTTGCCGGCGCCGAAACGGATGCCGACATCGATGTCATCGAGTTCGAAATCCCGCACTTCATAGGCAATGTCGAATCGCAATTCGATATCGGGGTGATGCTTGCGAAAATCGTCGACGCGTCGCATCAGCCATTTTGACGCGAACTGCGCGTCGAGCGTTACCTTCAAAAGGGCGGTGCCGCGCGCCAGCTTTTGCGCCCGCGAAACGGCCCGGCCAAGCAGGTCGAGCGCGTCGGCCGAGGCGTCGAACAGCACCGTCCCCGCCTCGGTGAGCCGGATCGTGCGGCTGGTGCGTGTGAACAGCACCAGCCCGAGTTGATCCTCGATTTCCTTGATCTGATGGCTGACGGCGGCCGGCGTCAGGCCGAGCTCGTCGGCGGCACGGGTGAAATTGAGGTGCCGGGCCGCTGCTTCCAGTGTCCTCAAGGCACGAGTCCCGGGCAGAAGACGAGCCATCCTATCCTCAAATAAAACTTGATGATCCAGAGAAAACTACTCGTTTCTCGCAGAGATTTCAATCTGGCATCATCCATCCATCGAAACATCATCAAGCCGGATTTGATATCCGGGGAGAACGGAGCACACCATGTCCATCATCGTTTTGAATTCATCGACACCCCGCCCGGCCTGGCTGGCCGAAACTCTCGACTGGCTGCGTCACGCCCGGGTCGCGATACGCCTCGCCCGCCGCGACATTACCTACCAGAACGTCGAGGATCTCTCCGATCGCCAACTGCGCGATATCGGCGGCGAGCGCCGTGACGTCGCTCGCGCAATGGACAGGGAGCTTGGCCGGCTGGGCCTGCTAGACATGGGCTGGCAGAGACCGCGAAGGTCAGGGAATAGGCAGTAGGAAATAGGCAGTAGAGGAAAATTTAAGTCAGCGCCGACAGGTAGCCTACTGCCTACTGCCTACTGCCTACTGCCTACTGCCTACTGCCTACTGCCTACTGCCTACTGCCCTACTATCTCACCACCCTCACCACCGTCCGGTCCGACAGCAGTGGCAGCAGCCGCGCCATGGTTTGCGCCGTGACAGCCACACAGCCTTGCGTCGGCGTGAAGCCGGGGCGCGCCAGATGGAAGAAGATGGCGCTGCCGCGCCCGCGCCGGCGCGGCGACAGGTTCCAGTCGAGCACAAGGCAGGCGTCGTAGAGCCGGTCGTCGCGCCGCATGCGTTCGTGGCTGGCGCCATAGGGTATCTTGACCGGCCTGTTGTAGTTGCGGTCTTCGGGCACTTCGCACCAGCCCAGATCGGGCCCGATCGGCGTCATCGCCAGACGGGTCCTGCGGCCGCTGGAGAACTGATCTCCCCGGAAATACCCCGACAATATCCGCATCGCGGCCAGCGGCGTGGCGCCATCGCCTTCGCGCTTGCCGGCCGAGATGCCACCGCGCCCCAACGCACAGGCAAACACCGTTTTCCCGGCCTGCAACAGGCCCTGGCTTGGATGCCCAGGCCTCGCCCGCACGGTCAGCACACGCAGCCCTTTTCGCAAAATTGCGCCGGCTGCATTGCGATCGTGTTTTTTCTTGTATGATCGTGCCACGGAACAAATCACTGTGAACGGCTGTTGCGCCGGTCAGCTTCCGCATAAACAGGCAGCGGTCAACTGAATTTTCTTTTCAAAACAACGGATTGATCCATGACTTCACGCACCATACTGATCGTCGACGATGATGATGACCTGCGCGGCACACTGGTCGAGCAATTATCCCTTTACGAGGAATTCGACGTGCTGCAGGAATCGACTGCGGCAAAAGGTGTCGCCGCAGCGCGCGGCGGCCTCATTGATCTGCTCATCATGGACGTCGGACTGCCCGACATGGATGGCCGCGAAGCGGTGAAGATCCTGCGCAAGGGCGGCTACAAGGCGCCCATCATCATGCTGACCGGCCACGACACCGATTCGGATACGATTCTTGGTCTCGAGGCCGGCGCCAACGACTATGTGACGAAGCCGTTCCGCTTTGCCGTGCTGCTGGCACGCATTCGGGCGCAGCTGCGCCAGCATGAGCAGAGCGAGGACGCCACCTTCTCGGTCGGGCCTTATACTTTCAAGCCCAGCCAGAAACTGCTGCTCGACCCGCGCGGCGGCAAGGTGCGGCTGACGGAGAAGGAAGCCTCGATCATCAAATATCTTTATCGCGCCGACCAGAAGGTGGTGACGCGCGACGTGCTGCTCGAGGAAGTATGGGGCTACAATTCCGGTGTCACCACGCACACGCTGGAAACCCATGTCTACCGGCTGCGCCAGAAGATCGAGCGCGATCCTTCCAATGCGGAAATTCTTGTGACAGAAAGCGGCGGCTACAAGCTGGTTCCTTAAACATTTCATTATCCAATGAGCGGTCGGGCGGGGCCGCTTTCGGGTACGATCCAGTTGGAGGGTGGTTTGGATCGAACTCGCAGAGGAGGAGTCGGACTGTCGGTTCGGGGACATAGCTAGATGGCGCTGGATGACGACATCCGCGTCCTGTCCGCCGTGAGGCTCTTCGAGGGCTTCACGCAGGAACAATTGCGCCTGCTCGCCTTTGGCGCCGAGAACACCAGGCTGATTGCCAACCACAAGCTTTATCGCGAGGACGACGAGGCCGATTCCGCCTATATCGTCGTCAGTGGGCGCATCGTGCTCTACCGGGAGCAGGGTGGTGAACGCATCCCGATTGGCACGGCAGGCCCCGGCACAATCCTGAGCGAACTGGCGTTGATCGCCGACACCAACCGGTTGACCAGCGCCTCGGCCGAGATCGATTCGGAAGTGATGCGGCTCAGCCGCAAGATGTTCCGCCGCATCCTGGAGGAATATCCCGAGATCGCGGTCAAGCTCCACCAGCGCATCTCGGAGGAATTTCAGGCGATGATCCGCCGCATCGAGGAACTGGCCCCGCGCTTCTCCGGCTGAAGGCTGCCCGCCTGCGAAGCTGTTGTTTCGCGGCCAAAGGCGGAAGCGCGGCAGCGTCCGTTGACAGGCCCGAGGTGAAATCCTAAAGCACCCCGAAGGCGGCCGGCACAGCAGGCGCCATCACCAGGCTCCTGGGGGGAGCGAGCCATGCCGTCAGGGCGGTACGAGACGATTATCTTGTATTCCCGCAATGACGCGTTCGGCGACGGATTGATCCGGATTCCGGCTTTGCGCGCCGCCAGAACGGCATTCCCCGATAGTTTCATCGTCTACGGAACCACCCGGTCGTCGTCCCTTGAACATAGCCTCAATCGCCATGCCGGCCATTTGGTCGATGCGATCAATGTGCGCACGCCGCTGGCGCGCCTGGTCGCCGATCACCGCAAGGGCAAGGGGCGATTGGCCGTTGTCGATTTCCGCATCTCGGCGCGTTGGCTGCTTCAAGCCTCGGCATCACTGCTCGGCCGCGGCATCGCCTATGAGGCAAACTTTCCGGCTTTCGCCCTTTCCTGGCGCCTGGGCCAAAGGCCTGAAGCACGACCCGGGCACAATGCCTGGCGCTACCACCGCCTCATCGAACGCCTTGCCGGCAAGCGGCTGCCTTTCGATCATCGGCTAGAGCCGGGCCCGGCCGCGCGAGCGGCGGCCAGGAGCCTTGCGGACGGCAAGCATGCTCCGTTGATCATTATCGCTGCGCACGGCAGCGCCAGCAAGCGCATGTCGGCGGATCAGGTTGCCGCGATCGCCGACAGCCTGATCGCCGACGGGGCGAACCTTCTCTATGTGAAAACCCCAGGCGATGGTCCCGATATGGCTGAACTGGCTCAGCGCGTACCGAAGCTGCGGCTTGTCGATTCCGCCGCGATCGAAGGTGTCGATATCGGTGACATCTTGCTGGCGCTCGGCGAGTTTGCCGATCTTTACATCGGCGCCGAAGGCGGTACCGCACATCTCATGGCAACCGTGATGACGCCGATGGTTATCCTCAGTGGCGGCGCCAACATGGCCCGTTGGAGGCCGCTTTCGAACTGCGTGGACGTGATCGAATCCCGCCATGCCAGTCCGACCGGTCTGGTCGCCAATGTGCCTGCGCCGACAATCATCGAAGCGGCGCAACGCATGCTGGCGACGCGCCGCCGCGACCATCCCCATCTGCCGGATCTCGCAAACTGTCAGCCCAGCAATTTCGCGACAACGACATGCATGAAGACTTGAAGCGCGCCGTTTGAACTTGAATTCATTTGGTCGCGCTTCGAAGCGCGTTGAGATTCAGGTCGGCCATTTGCAGGCCAGCCTCACCTGAACATCGGCGCCATGGTACAATGGGTTCGGTGGAGCGAAGCGCTGCAACCATGGTGACCACCGGCACAATGCAGGCGGAGTTCTCGGCGGCAGATCTGGCGGCTGTCGCATTTTGGTTCCAATGGAGTTCCTCTCAGTCCTCAATGAGAATAGCAAATGCCAGAGAACAACGCGCTGAACACAAAGCATGGCGGCGAATGGACGATAGCCTGGCGCTTGGTCATACTGACGGCGACGGCGATTAACGTCGCGATGCTCTTAGCCGCTCTGTTCGTTGCGCAGATTCGTGGTCTGGACGCGTGGATCTTTTATCGAGATCCATCTGCGGTCGCCGAAGTCGGCTTCTATACAGGGTGGATTTCGTCCCTGGGTGCTTCACTGTGGATCGGCTCCGGCGCGGTGACCCTGTTTGCTGGCCTGCTCACGCACCGATGGGATTGCACGTTTCTCGGCGGCCTTACCCTGTTCCTGGGGCTCGATGACCTGTTATTGATCCATGAGGACGTGCTCCCCATGGTTGCGATACCAGAGATCGTTGCGATGATTGTCTACGCCGCCGCCGGGCTGTTCTGGTTCTTTCGGCTGCGACGGAAGACATTCGACGGCACGATCGTCTTTGTGGCCGCAGGCTTCCTGCTCGCGCTGTCGGCATCCATCGACCAGATCGGAGATCTGTTTCCTACCCCTGGTTCTGCGGCCGCCATCGCCGAAGACGTCGTCAAAGAGCTTGGCATCTTCCTTTGGGCGGCAGGTGCCGTTGGGTACGCGGCGATGGTGACACGATTGGGCCGTCCGTGGGTGGATCCAGCCGACTCCACCTCTGCCGACTGACTGCCGCACGCGGGCATTTTCGACCAGACTAGAGCATTTCACCGTTTCACGGAAACGGCGAGCTGCTCTAACTCTTTGTTTTGACGCAATTCTAGACGGAAAACCGCTTCACACTTTTCCTAGAATTGCTCTAGTCCAGATCGAACCGCGCGATGACAGGCACATGGTCCGACGGGCGCTCCCAGCCGCGCGCCGGACGCAGGATCTCGTAGCCGGAAAAGCTGGGCACCAGGTTTGGCGACGACCAGACGTGGTCGAGACGACGGCCGCGATTGGACAGCTCCCAATCCTGCGCGCGATAGCTCCACCAGGTGTAGAGCTTCTGCTCATGCGGCACGTTGAGCCGCATCAGGTCGACCCAGTCGCCGGCGCGGCGCATCGCCTCGAAATTTTCCGTCTCGATCGGCGTGTGGCTGACCACGTTGAGCAATTGCTTGTGCGACCAGACGTCATGTTCGAGCGGGGCGATGTTGAGGTCGCCGACCAGCACCGAGCCGGACACCTCGTCATGTTCTGCCCGGATGGCATTCATCTCGGCGACGAAGTCGAGCTTGTGCTTGAACTTCCTGTTGATGACGGGATCCGGTTCGTCGCCGCCCGCCGGAACGTAGAAATTGTGGAGCAGGATCGCCTTGCCGCCGGCCCGCACCGTCACCGAGAGGTGCCGGCTGTCCTCTATCTCGCAAAAGCGTCGCTTTTCGACCACCTCGATCGGTCGCCGCGCCACCGTCGCGACGCCGTGGTAGCCCTTCTGCCCATGGAAAGCGATGTGCTCGTAGCCGAGCTTGCGAAAAGCCTTTTCGGGAAACAGTTCGTCGGGAACCTTGGTTTCCTGCAGGCACAGCACGTCGGGCGCATGCTCGACGAGCAGGCGCTCGACGATCGGCATGCGCAGGCGAACGGAGTTGATGTTCCAGGTGGCGATAGAGAAGGGCATTGGCAATCCAGGACAGCGTGCGACCGGCCAGAACCGATGGGCCCCGGCGGGGAAGACGCCTTTCGACGGAGTCAGTCCGGGAAACTGCCAGCCGCAAGCCGCAAAGACAAGCCGGGCCACGCCCGCTGAGGCGTGACCCGGCGCTTTCCACAGCTATTGGTGCGATTGGCCTAGCGCGCCTTGTTGGTGTTGAGTTCGCGGTTCGCCGTGTAGTCGATGGCGAAAGTATCAGGGGCGAAGCTGACGCCTTCCTTGGTGTTGAAGATCATCACCGTCGTGTCCTTGCCCTGCGCGTCGGTGATCGTCCACTGCCGCAAGTCGAAGGTTTTCGGATCGAACATCATGGTGATCTTCGAATTGCCGAACACCGATTTGTCGGCGAGCTGGATGGTGGTGAGGTCATCCTCCTGCTTGACGCTTTTGACGCGGTCGCCGGAGAGATCGATCCTGTTGTCGAGCAGCAGCTTCAAGGGTGTCTTCGACAGCGGATAGAGATCGGACGTGTTGAGCCTCTTGTTCAGGATGACCACCGACTGGCCGTCTGAAATCACCCGGAAGTTTGAAGAGCCGTCGTAGTTGAAGCGGATCTTGCCTGGCCGTTCGAGGAAGAACTTGCCGCCGGTCTGCTCGCCCTTGGGGCCGAACTGCACGAATTCGCCGCTCATCGATTTGACCGAGGAAAAGTGGTCGGCGATCTTCTGCGCAGCGGTCGGCACAGCCGCCTGCGCCGAAGCCAGCACCTGGAAGCCGGGCACCGCGTTGAAGGCTGCCGCCCCCGCAAACGCCAGGCCGAGGCCCAGCAACTGACGCCGGGATGGAGCAAATGTGCTGAGCGCTGAAAGATCGTTTTTCATGTCGGTCACTCTCATCTGATTCCTGAGTTGTTCTGTGCTTGGACCCCCAGTTAGGCTGAAATTTGGCGGGTCAGACGTCCCTTGGTCGCTTCAACGCCTTGAAAGGTTCAAGGTTGCCGGACCGGGATGTCACAAGGGTCAGGCTTTGTGGTCAGAACTTGTCCTCTTCGGTCGGCACCAGGATCTCGCGCTTGCCGGCATGGTTGGCCGGGCCGACGATACCTTCCTTTTCCATCTTCTCGATGATCGAGGCGGCGCGGTTATAGCCGATGCCCAGCCGGCGCTGGATATAGCTGGTCGAGGCCTTGCCATCGCGCAGCACCACGGAGACCGCCTGATCGTAGGGATCGTCGGAATCCTCGAAATTGCTGTTGCCGCCACCGGACCCACCCTTGCCCGACGGCTCGTCGTCGTCCTCGCCATCATCCTCGGTGATGGCGTCGAGATATTCCGGCACGCCCTGCAGCTTCAGATGCGCAACGATCTTCTCGACCTCTTCGTCAGCGACGAACGGGCCGTGCACGCGCTGGATGCGGCCGCCGCCGGCCATGTAGAGCATGTCGCCCATGCCGAGCAGCTGCTCGGCGCCCTGCTCGCCCAGAATGGTGCGGCTGTCGATCTTCGACGTCACCTGGAAGGAGATGCGGGTCGGGAAATTGGCTTTGATGGTGCCGGTGATGACGTCGACCGACGGCCGCTGCGTTGCCATGATGACATGGATGCCGGCGGCGCGCGCCATCTGCGCCAGGCGCTGCACGGCACCTTCGATGTCCTTGCCGGCGACCATCATCAGGTCGGCCATCTCGTCGATGATGACGACGATATAGGGCATCGGCTCGAGATCGAGGTTCTCGGTCTCGTAGATCGCCTCGCCGGTCTGGCGGTCGAAGCCGGTCTGCACGGTGCGCGAGATCTTCTCGCCCTTCTTGTCCGCCTGGCTGACGCGGGCGTTGAAGCCGTCGATGTTGCGCACGCCGACCTTGGACATCTTGCGGTAGCGATCCTCCATCTCGCGCACGGTCCATTTCAGCGCCACCACGGCCTTCTTCGGATCGGTGACGACGGGCGTGAGCAGATGCGGGATGCCGTCATAGACCGAGAGTTCCAACATTTTCGGATCGATCATGATCAGCCGACATTCTTCCGGCTTCAGCCGGTAGAGCAGCGACAGGATCATGGTGTTGATGGCGACCGACTTGCCCGAGCCGGTGGTGCCGGCGACAAGCACGTGCGGCATCTTGGCGATGTCGACGATGACCGCCTCGCCATTGATGGTCTTGCCCAGCGCCAGCGCCAGCTTGGCCTTCGTCGTCTCGAAGTCACGGCTGGCCAGAATCTCGCGCAGATATACGGTTTCGCGCTTGGCGTTCGGCAGTTCGATGCCGATGGCGTTGCGGCCGGGCACCACGGCGACGCGGCAGGCGATGGCGCTCATCGAGCGCGCAATGTCGTCGGACAGGCCGATGACGCGTGACGATTTGATGCCGGGCGCCGGTTCGAGCTCATAGAGTGTGACCACCGGACCGGGACGGACGGCGATGATCTCGCCCTTGACGCCGAAGTCCTCCAGCACGCCTTCGAGCAGGCGGGCGTTCTGTTCCAGCGCGTCCTTGGACAGGCTGGCGTCGCGCACCACGTTCTTCGGCTCGGAGAGGAAGTGCAGCGACGGCATTTCGAACTTTTCCGAGCCGATCAGCGATGTCTGCGCCTCGCGCTGGACGCGGGCGCCGGGCACGGGGCGCGCCGCCGGCGCCTCGACGCGGGTGGCTGCGTCGGAGCGGAACGGCTGCACCTTGGCGGTCGGCGCGCCGCGGCGTTGCACGACAGGCTCATCGTCGAAATCGGCATCCTCGCCCGCATTGTCGAAGCGGTCGTCGAAGATGTCGGCATCGTCGGGGTCGAGCGAGGCGCTGCGGTCATTGACCATGGCGGCGAAGAATTCGGGCTCGACGCGGGCGCGGCCATCCTGGCTCATCCGCTGCTCGGCGAACTCCGCCGATTCGACCCGTTCGGCGGCGCGCCGCCAGGCTGTGGAGCGCTGCTCCATCTCCGGCTCGTACTCGTCCCGCTCCTGCCTGCGGCGCAAGGCACGGCGGTGCATCCACGCGCGCAGCGACAGCCACCAATGGGTGATGGCGCCGAGCGCCAGGATACCCTCGTCGCCTTCGTCCTCGTCATTGTCGAACAAAAGGTCGTCCTCGCGCGGATCGGCGGCGGGCTCGTCCTCCATCACGGCGAAGCCGTTCTTGCGACCGATCAGCGCCGAACCATGGGCAAAGAGCCACAGCGCGGGTGCGGCCAGCAGGATGGCGATGATGCTGGCGATCAGCCCGGTCGGATAGCCGCCGATGACGACGCCGGGGATCTTCAGCACCATGTCGCCAAACACACCGCCGAGGCCGGTGGGCAGCGGCCAGGTCTTGGGCGGCACAACGCAGCCGACCATCGCCGCGGCCAGCAGCGCGAAGCCGAACCAGGACAGCCCGCGCTTGGGCAGCCTGTCGACGCCGCGCGCGGAAAACAGCAGGAAGCCCCAGATGACCGTCGGAACCAGGGCCGCGACGGCGGCGAGGCCGAAGAACTGCATGGCCAGGTCGGAGAACACGGCACCCGCATAGCCCATGGCATTGGTGACGGTGTTGTTCGTCGCGTGGGAAAAACTCGGATCGGCGACATTCCAGGTGGCAAGGCTGGCAACGCCAAAGGCGGCCAGCGCGAACAGGCCGACGCCGACCAGCCGCCCGACCTGACGCCGCGCGAACGCCTGGATGCCGTGCCCCGTATCGGCCAGCGCAAGCGGTGCTGAAGCCCCTGAACGCATGCTCTTCCCCGTCTGTCATGGTCTCGCCGGGTGCGTGGCGCATTCCGGCAGATTCGGGTCTCAGACTATCGGTGGGAAGGTTAAGGGCGCATTAACTATAAGAGGTTGAGATGATCAAACCTCGTTACCACTGGTTGAGCCGCTTGCTGCTCGAAGAATGGCGCCGAGTGTAGGCGAAGGAGGGTCGCCAATTTGGGTAAAGGCATGCAACACGTCTTCCTTCGCGTGGCGGCACTGGCCTGGGCAGGGCTCAGTTTGCTGCTCGCTTTGCACTGGTTCGTCGAACTCGGCATGGTGGGCTTCCCGGACGGCTATGTGACGCCCTTCGCCAGAGCGACCGGTCCGCTGCTGCACATCCTCGCCACAGCCTGCCTCGGACAAGGTCTGTATTTTCTGTTCAGAGGTCTTTTCGGCAAGGGATTTGCAGTGCGAGGCCTCGGCCTGCGGGTTTTGATCGCCGCGGTCCTGACAGTGGCGCCTGTGCTGATCGTCAGGAATTGCCCGCATTCCCGGACATGCAGCAGCGCGTATGAAGCGCTGACGAACACCATGATGGACGACGGCGCCGGCGGATAGAGCTGCCGCCTGCCGAAACAATGGCGGACTGCCGGGCCCGCCATTGGTCGTTTGGAACAAAGATCGGGCCTCGGCCCGACCGGACAAATCAGTTGGCGCCGCCGAGCGCCTGCACATTGGCGCAGAATTCCGCATACGGCTTGCTCATCGCCGCATCCTGGCATTCCTTCTTCATCGCTTCCTGCTTTTCCATCGGCATGGCCATGAAAGCGGTCTTGAAATCCGCCATCGGCTTCATGGTCTTCATGCCGGAATCCGTGAAGAACGGCGCCATGTTGTCGGGCTCATCCAGAGCGCCGGCAAATGCAAAGCCGCTGACCATGGAAAGAGCGAGCGCTCCAAGGCAGATATTCTTGAGGTTCATGAAATGGTTTCCTTCCCTGTTGTTTGGCACGAGCGTCAGAACGACGATCGTCCCCCCAGTTCGGAACCAGAGCGGTCGTTGTTTCCTCAAAAAGCTTGATCACACGAACGTGATTGCGCCAAGGCGGGCATTGCCGGAATGACTTGCCAAAAAAAGAGGCCCGGATGCGATCCGGGCCTCAATGCGTGAACTCCTTTCGGGAGCATCACGACGGGATAGGAATTGCGGGGCGGCCAATGCCGTCCCGCACGGGCTTACGAGTGGTAGGCCGCTTCGCCATGCGAGGTGAGGTCGAGGCCTTCGCGCTCTGCGTCGGCTGTCGGACGCAGGCCGATGATCAGGTCGACGATCTTGTAGAGGATGGCGCTGCCGATACCCGACCACAGCAGGGTCACCAGGACACCCTTGGCCTGCGCCAGGAGCTGGGTGGCCGTGCCGGCATAGCCGGCAGCAAAGTCGGCCGTCGAATAGTCGACAATGCCGGCGCCACCGAGGGCAGGATTGACCAGGATGCCTGTGCCGAGCGCGCCGATGATGCCGCCGATGCAGTGGACGCCGAAGACATCAAGGCTGTCGTCGTAGTCGAACGTGTTCTTCACCACCGAGACGAAGAAGTAGCAGACGAAGGTGGCGACGATGCCGAGCACGATGGCGCCCATCGGGCCGGCAAAGCCGGCAGCGGGCGTGACGGCGACGAGGCCGGTCACCGCACCCGAAACGGCACCAAGCATGGAGGCTTTGCCGCGCAGCAGCGATTCAAGCACGATCCAGGTGACCGCCGCCGCCGCCGTGGCGACGAAGGTATTGATCATGGCCAGCACCGCATAGGCGTTCGCTTCAAGATTCGAACCGGCGTTGAAGCCAAACCAGCCGACCCACAGCAGCGAAGCACCGACCATGGTCAGCGTCATCGAGTGCGGCGCCATGAGATCCTTCTTGTAGCCGCTGCGCTTGCCGATCATGAGCGCGCCGACGAGGCCGGCAATGCCCGCATTGATGTGAACGACCGTGCCGCCGGCGAAGTCGATGGCGCCGAAGCTGAAGATGAGGCCCGTCGGATCGCTATAAGCGCTCGGGCCGCCCCAGAACCAGACCATATGAGCGATCGGGAAGTAGATGAAAGTGACCCACAGGATGACGAAAAGGATCAAAGCGGAGAATTTGACGCGTTCGGCGAAGGCGCCGACGATCAGGGCCGGCGTGATGCAGGCGAAGGTCATCTGGAAGACGACGAACACCAGTTCAGGAATGGCGACACCCTTGGTAAAGGTTTCCGACAGGGTCGTCACATCGACGCCGGAGAGAAACATCTTGGAAAGGCCGCCGACGAAGGCGTTGCCCGGGGTGAAGGCGAGGCTGTAGCCGTAGAAAACCCAGATGATCATGACCACGCTGGTGATGGTGAAGACCTGCATCAGCACTGACAGCATGTTCTTGCTGCGAACCAGGCCGCCGTAGAAAAGCGCAAGACCGGGAACCGTCATCAACAGCACCAGAACGGTGGAAACCATCATCCACGTGGTGTCGCCCTTGTCGACGGTGAAAGCTGGCGCTGCTGCGGCCGCGGCGGGAGCCGCTTCCTGCGCGAATGCGGCGACCGTGCCCAATGCTCCGAGCGCGAACGAGCCGAGCAGCGCGGAGCGCGCCGCTGACTTCAAGGTGGAAGGAATATTCATTGAACTCTCCATTGGAATACGTGATCGCCGCTCAGAGCGCGTCGGTGTCTGTTTCGCCGGTGCGGATGCGCACCGCCTGATCGATGCCGAAAACGAAGATCTTTCCGTCGCCGATCTGGCCGGTCTTGGCGGCGGCGGTGATGGCTTCGACAGCCTTGTCCACCATGTCGGAACTGACGGCGACTTCGATCTTGATCTTCGGCAGGAAGCTGACCGCGTATTCCGCCCCGCGATAGATTTCCGTATGCCCTTTCTGACGCCCGTAGCCTTTGACTTCGGTGACGGTCAGGCCCTGGATGCCGACGGCGGTAAGCGCTTCGCGTACCTCGTCGAGCTTGAACGGCTTGATGATTGCCATCACAATTTTCATAAGGTTTCACCCTTCGCTGTTGCGGTCCCCCGCGTTTGCACACCTTCACCGATCCTAAAAAGCCGGAGAGTGCCCACGAGGATTCAAGCTCCGTGCCAAGTGCCGAAGCAGGGTGTTAACCCGTTGTAAACAAAGAGATTAGAGAGCACACCGACGCAACCTGCCCACAGCTGCAGCGGTGCATCTGCCTAAAACTTAGGCAATTTTTGAAAAATGCCTACTCTGCAGGCGATCGCTTGAGCCGGATCAGCCCTTCCTGCGCAACCGAGGCGATCAGCGTGCCGTCGCGGGCAAACAGCGACCCGCGTGTAAAGCCGCGCGACCCCTGTGTCGACGGGCTGTCCTGCGTGTAGAGCATCCAGTCGTCGAGCGCATGGCTGCGATGGAACCACATGGCGTGGTCAATGCTCGCCGCCTGGATATCGCGATCGAAAATGGCGCGGCCATGCGCGAAGGTCGATGTGTCGAGCAGCGTCATGTCGGAAAGATAGGCGAGCACCGCCGCCTGGATGGCGCGGTCCGCCGGCACCGGACCTGTGGTGCGGATCCAGATATTCTGCTTCGGCTCCAGCTTTTCGCGGCTGGTGTAATGCTTCAGCATCACCGGCTTCATCTCGATCGGCCGGTCGCGCTCCCAGTAGCGTTTGATGCCATCGGGCACCGCGTCGGCGAATTTGCCCAGCAATTCGCGTTGCGACAGCAACGTGTCCGGCCCCGGAACGTCCTGCGGCATCGGCACCTGGTGCTCGAGACCGACCTCGTCCTGCTGGAACGAGGCTTCGAGCGAAAAGATCGCCTGGCCGTGCTGGACTGCCACCACGCGCCGCGTGGTGAAGGAGCCGCCGTCGCGAATACGGTCGACCTCGTAGACGATCGGCACCTTGGTGTCGCCGGGCCGCATGAAATAGCCGTGCAGCGAATGCACGTGCCGATCGGGATCCACTGTCCGCTGCGCCGCCACCAGCGCCTGGGCGATGGTCTGGCCGCCGAACACGCGCTGCCAGTCGAGCAAGGGGCTGCGACCACGATACAGATTGTGTTCCAGCTTCTCGAGGTCGAGAATGCCGAGAAGCTCGTCCATGGCTGCCGTCATATTTCGCGCCCTCGCCGCAGAAGTGTTATGGCGGTTTCCGACAGGACGGACAGGCAGTCAAGGGTGCAGGACCCGGCGGCGCGCAGGAGCGAAGATGATGGAACGCAAGGCGGACACGAAAACAGGGGCAAACGCGAAAACAGTATCTGGGCTCGATGTCCTGGTCGCCGGCGCCGGCTATGTCGGCCTGGCCGCCGCCGTGTCGCTGAAGCAGGCGCGACCGGGTCTCGCCATCGCTCTCGTCGATGCCGCACCTGCTGGCGCCTGGCAAAGGGATGGCCGCGCCTCGGCCATCGCCGCCGCCGCCTGCCGCATGCTCGACCAGCTCGGCGTGTGGGCCGAGATCGTGCCCCAGGCGCAGGCGATCACCGAGATGATCATCACCGATTCGCGCACCGCCGATCCGGTGCGTCCGGTCTTTCTGACCTTCGACGGCGAAGTGGCGCCGGGCGAGCCCTTTGCGCATATGGTCGCCAACAGGGTGCTGAACGGCGCCTTGCGGGCCAGCGCCGAAAAGCTCGGCATCGACATCATCGAAGGCGTCGCCGTGCAGGGGTTCGAGACCAACGGCGCCGGCATCACAGTGCATCTCGCCGACGGCGCGACCCTGAAGGCCCGCCTGCTGGTCGCCGCCGACGGCGTCAACTCGAAGCTGCGCGACATGGCCGGCATCAAGACGGTGAAGTGGGAATATGGCCAGTCGGGCATCGTCTGCACCGTGGCGCATGAACGCCCGCACAACGGTCGCGCCGAAGAGCATTTCCTGCCGGCCGGCCCCTTCGCCACATTGCCGCTCAAGCCCGGCGAGGACGGCACCAACCGCTCGTCGATCGTCTGGGTCGAGCGTACGCCCGACGCCGAGAAGCTGGTGGCCGGTGACGATCTCCTCTTCGAACACGAACTCGAACAGCGCTTTGGCCTGAAGCTTGGCGAGATCCGCGTTGCCGATAAGCCGCGCGCCTGGCCGCTCGGCCTGACCATTGCGCGCGCCTTCGTCGCACCCCGCATCGCGCTCGCCGGCGATGCCGCCCACGGCATCCACCCGATCGCCGGCCAGGGACTCAATCTCGGCTTCAAGGATGTCGCGGCCCTTGCCGAGGTGATCGTCGAGGCCGACCGGCTCGGCCGGGACATCGGCGCGCTCGACGTGCTCGAGCGCTACCAGCAGTGGCGCCGCTTCGACACGGTGCAGATGGGTGTCACCACGGACGCGCTGAACCGGCTGTTTTCCAACGATATCGGCCCGCTGCGCACCGTCCGCGACATCGGCCTCGGTCTCGTCGAACGCATGCCGCGCCTGAAGGATTTTTTTATCCGGCAGGCGTCGGGACTGTCCGCCAGCACGCCGCGACTATTGAAGGGCGAGGCGATCTGATCGATTCAGCGCCCCCCAACGTCGTCATCCTTGGGCGCAGCGACGCGAAGCGGAGCGAAGACCCCAGGATGACGAAGCGATGGCGTTTCCGCCAATCGCCCAAGGTATGCGCTCAGTTGACCTCGAAACCCAGCTTCTGCCGCAGCCGCAATATCCTCTGGTCGGATATTTCGATGCGTTTCTCGCCGCCCTGGGCGGCGCGGTTGACCATCTGCAGCAGATCGTTTCGCTCGGCGACATCGAGACGTTCGCGTAGAAACGGCGCCAGCTTGTCGATGACAACGGTGGCGTCGTCGACTTGCGCCGCCGCCCATTTGGCATAGATCACCGCCTCGTCGGTCTTCTTCTTGTCGGCGATCTCGGAAATCACCGCGCGGATGACGGCCTCGCGCTGCGGCAGGATGGGCCCATCCTCGGAGACGATTGATGTGATCAGCGTAGCCGCCGCTACGACTGGATCATCGATCGCCGTCAGCGGCGACAGCGCCGCCTGCTTGCGCAGCTTCTTGCGGCGTACCGAGCCCTGAACCCGGCCAATGACATCGGCAACGTCACGCGCGGCCTCGTTCATGGCCTTCATCCGGTACCACCAGAACGCCGCCGCGCCCATCACGCCAAGGATAGCAATCAGGAAAGGCATGTCGAAATCCCCAAGAACCCCGGCGACGATAGGAGAACTCTCGCCTTGCTTCAACACGCAAAAGTTGCGCACGGAACCGAAGCCCGAACGCTCAGCCCGACGCTCTGGTTTTCGAAGCAGCCACAACGCTGGCAGGGCTCTATGACCCCGGTATGTCGTAGATGGCCCGGACCTCGATCGTGCCGAGTTCGGCCAGTGGAATACCAGCGGCAATGTCCAGCGCCGCTTCGAGATCTCCGGCCTCGATCATGACGAAACCAAGCAATTGCTCCTTGGTCTCGGCGAACGGCCCGTCGATAACCAGCCGCTTGCCCTGACGCCGCCGCACGGTTTTGGCTGTTTTCACCGATTGCAGCGCCTGCGCGACGATCAGCAGGCCGCTCTCCTCCAGCGCCCGGTCGTAGGCCAGCGAATCGGCGTCGAGCTTGGCCGACCTTGCCGGGGTCAGCGCGTGAAGATCCTTTTCCTCACCATAACCAGGCAGACATATTTCATTTCCAGCCCCCTTGCCGCTGTGAACCATAGGATGCGCCGACGAGGGCATCGGTGTTGCCACTGACCGCCGCCGCATGATCGAGAAGGCATGCCGCGATGCCGATGATGGCAACCGCCGCCAGAAGCCGGCCAAAGCCGGACGCCGGCGGACGCAGCCAGAAGTCTTCTTCTCGTCGCCCGGCCCCGCAGCCTGCACCTTTCCAC
>NZ_RZPQ01001400.1:0-535 GCF_003999135.1 Mesorhizobium sp. M7A.F.Ca.CA.004.06.1.1
GGTCCGACAGCGTGCGGATCAGCTTTATCCCGCGGCCTTGCGCTCCGAACAAGGGTTTCAGCACCAGCGGTCCCCGCGGAAGCTCTTGCGCCGCGATCTCCTCGGCGACGGCAAGTCCTTCCACGGCAAAGGTGCGTGGCGTAGGCAGGCCGGCATTTTTCAAGAGGAATGTCGTCATCGACTTGTCGACGCAGCGCTCGATCGCCTGCGCGGAATTCCACACGGGAACCGACAGTCTGCTTAACGCGTGCAGCATGCCGAGGCGCCGGGTAATCGCTTCGAACGATCCGGCGGCGATGGAACGAACGAGCACGGCGTCGGGCAGCGTGCCGCCGAAGCCGGGGATCGAAAGTCCGCTCGGGCTGCTGGTGTCGAATGCGATCGCTGCCAGCGGCACGGCTGCAACGGCGGCGCCTCTCCGACCAAGTCCTGCCGCCAGGCCGTTCGAACCAGTGTCCACTTTGTCGCTGACGATCAGGATGCGAGGGATCATGCGGCGCCTCGGGTGCGGGAACCTAAGAGGCGTGAGCGATTC
>NZ_RZPQ01001401.1:0-533 GCF_003999135.1 Mesorhizobium sp. M7A.F.Ca.CA.004.06.1.1
TGCTGGCCCGGACCGACACCGTCCGCCATGCCCATGTCCGGCTGCCCGCCGCCGCCTGGGGCGAGAAGGACGGCACCGTCACCAATTCAGAGCGCCGGGTGTCGCGCCAGCGCGCGTTTTTGGAGCTGCCCGGCGAGGTGCTGCCCGACTGGCGGATCGTCGCCGAGGTGGGCAAGCGGATGGGGTTCGGCGAGGCGTTTTCCTATGCGACGCCGGCGGAAGTTTTTGCTGAACACGCGGCGCTGTCGGGGTTCGAGAATGATGGTGTGCGGGACTTCGATATTGGCGTCTACGGCGGAGTTGATGGCGAGACCTACGCAACGCTTGAGCCGTTCCAGTGGCCGGCGCCCGGTCGTGCCGACCCCTTCTGGCCTGCCGGCCATCTCCCCCTCAAGGGGGGAGATCAGCCTGCCGCTCGGCTTTCGCCAATCGCCAACGCTGCGGAAGAAGCGCCGGTGTCAAAGCTGCTAGTCTCCCCCCTCGAGGGGGAGATGGCCGGCAGGCCAGAAGGGGTCGGCACGACTGGGCTCCAG
>NZ_RZPQ01001402.1:0-529 GCF_003999135.1 Mesorhizobium sp. M7A.F.Ca.CA.004.06.1.1
GGCATTGACTGGAGACGGTGGCTTGCAGCCGGTCCCGGCCACCGCGGCCCCGGCAGCAACAAGGCCACGTCCGCCGCAACCCGCTCCGCCGCCGGCGAGACAGGCACCCGCTCCACAGCCGGTGAACACGACGCCCGCCCGCCCGCGTCCAACAGCGCCGCCGGCACCTGCAACGAAGCCGGCAACGCAAGCTATCAGCCGACCAATGTCACGCCGTTGCCGGCCTACGGCTCCGCCAATGCCAACACCGCCCGGCACGCCCCGCCACCACCGCAGCCGGTGCAGGACAGCATCGACGACACGCTGATGAGGGAGCTCGAAGTGTCGCTGGACCAGCCCCGTTCGGGCGGCCCGGTGGGCAAGCCGGCGGCGCCGCAGTCGCTCGACGACGAGATGACCAAGCTTCTCGGCGAACTCTCCAGTCAGAAGAGATGAGCGGCGGCCGGGTCGCTATCCCGCGAAACATCGTCGCCGGTCCGCTGCCGAACCACCTCGTCCAAGCGCCAAATATCAAGGGTTTGCGGCCTTC
>NZ_RZPQ01001403.1:0-527 GCF_003999135.1 Mesorhizobium sp. M7A.F.Ca.CA.004.06.1.1
GCGTTGAGACGAAGCGAATTGTGCGGAGCCCAGGCATGGTCAAGACGCCGAAGATGCGACACTCGAAAAGCCGCCGCGAGCCGGTGACCATCGATCTCGAGCCGGGCGCCGTCTCACGCATCGCCGACGAGGACGCCGCCACGCAGGAGGCCCGGACAGACGAGGCGAAGGCCGAGGAAGCAGCGAACGCTTCGCAACCCGAGGTTCCCGAAGAGCCGGTTCACGCCGACCAGACCGATCTCGAGCCCTGGGAGCATACCGACGCCCGGGCCGAACCGGAGCAGCCGTCGGCAGCGGCGACAAAGCCCGCTAGCGAGGCCGAGATCCCCTATCCCGGATCGTCCGACGAGCCCGGATCGTCCGACGAGCCCGGATCGTCCGATGCGCCGGCCGGCAAGACCAAAGCCTACGACTACAGGTTCGAGGACGCAGCGGCGAAGCGCACGCAGACCGACGGCAACAAGGCGAAACCCGGGACACGGGGCGAGAAAATGGCGCCACCCCTTGAAAAGCGCGGCGGCCGCAGC
>NZ_RZPQ01001404.1:0-526 GCF_003999135.1 Mesorhizobium sp. M7A.F.Ca.CA.004.06.1.1
GGCCGAAGCCTCCCGCTTCAACCCGTCTTCCCCGTTCGCCGATATCCGTATGCTGCTGCCGCCGGCACCGCCGATCCGGAAGGTGATGGTGAGCACCAGAAGGGTCGGTTGAGAAGCCGAGGCGACCCCACGTCCTGGTCACAATCGGCCTGAACAGCTTCGGTAAGCCGACCAGCGAGCCGCGCTTCTCCAACGTTTTCAGACATCGCGATAAGCATGCTGCGGCGCAGCAACGAATTCGCTTGCTTTGTTTAGTAAAAATTGCATCACTAAACAAATTACTAAACATCCGCAGCATAACCGCGCAGCCATGTTTGGGCCCCTGAGGAGAGGGGTTGAGGGCTTTTTGAAACCGTCATCCGGGCGCGTTTCGCAAATGGGAGGAAGTCATGAAATCGAGCTTGAAACTGGCGTTGGGACTGACCTCGGCGATCACAGCGTCGACAGCCGTCTCGAACGTCGCGCACGCTGAAGACCTGACGCTGTGCTGGGCCGCCTGGGACCCGGCCAACGCGCTTGTCGAACT
>NZ_RZPQ01001405.1:0-525 GCF_003999135.1 Mesorhizobium sp. M7A.F.Ca.CA.004.06.1.1
GCACGCCGTCGCCGGCCAAGGATGAGGCGGTGAAGCCGCCTGTAGCACCGACACCCACGCCGACCCAGCCCGCCCCGGCTGCAACGCCACAGCAGAAGGCGGAGCCCAGCAAGCCTGACGAGAAGCCAGCCACCGCTGCGCCGGACGAAAAGCCCGCGCAAAGCGAGGAGAAGCAGGCGACCGAGGAAACCGACAAACAGCAGCCGGACAAACAGGAACCCGCACCGCAACCCGCCGAAAAGCAAGCCGTCGTGACGCCAAAGCCATTGGCGGCTGAGATCGGCGACAAGCCGGCGCCTCCAGCCTCGACTGGAAAGGCAAAGCCCAAAGCCAAACCTGCCAAGACAATGACGTTCAAACCCGCAAGAGCTTTCAAAGCGCCGATCGGGAATGCTGGAAGGTCAAATCCCACCAACGACGACGTTGCAGGATCACCGATCTATTCCGGCCTTCCGGGCGTCAGAAAGCTTTACTCGCAAGGGGCAACCGGCAATGCGTTCGCTACAAGCTCCATGGAGAATGTCC
>NZ_RZPQ01001406.1:0-523 GCF_003999135.1 Mesorhizobium sp. M7A.F.Ca.CA.004.06.1.1
ATCAAAGGATCCCTGTCGGCCAGCGGCTCCTGACCGAGGCCGATGCCGTTTCCCGCCCGCACCGCTTCCCACAAAACGATCTGGTTGTCGGCCCTGAAGCGGAAGCTGCTCCGGGTGACGGGGATGCCATGCTGGGTAAAGCCCCTGATGATCTCGTCGCCGCGGTCGAAGCCGACCAGGTCGTGGTCGACAAGATCGGCAGGCTTCAGCGGACGGCCGCGCCTGTCGAGATAGGATTTGGCCGCGCAGGCGCAGAGCTCGATATCGCAGACCCTGCGTGCCATCAGCTCGTTCTGCGCCGGCTTGACCATGCGGATGGCGATGTCGGCATCCCGACGCAGCAGGTTCTCGACCTGGTTGGAGGCGACGATCTCGACCTCGATGCCGGGCTCCTCGATCCCCAGCCGCATCGTCATCTCAGGCAGGACATAGGCCGCCACCACCTCGCTGGCGGCGATGCGCACTGTGCCTTCGATGGCCTCGACCGAACCCAGCGCCAGCAGTGAGAAGGCGCTCGCCTGCC
>NZ_RZPQ01001407.1:0-523 GCF_003999135.1 Mesorhizobium sp. M7A.F.Ca.CA.004.06.1.1
CGGCGAGCGTTGCCTTGACGCCGGTCTGCTGCTGGCCGGCAGCAGGTGCCGCACCTGGTGCCACCGGGGTAAACTCGATGGCGACGGTGTTGAGGCGCGGCCGGTAGTCGGTGGTACCGACGACATTGTAGCCGCGATCCGGCAGCAGCCAGAGCGAACCTTTGTAGCCGGCGGCCTCATGCGTCCAGCCTGATGTGTCGATCGACATGCCCGAGCCCGAACCAAACGTCTCGCCGAACTTGTCGCGCTGAGCGGCCGGGATGCGGCCGACGCCGACCAGCCCTTTGTTGACAAAGCTCGTGCCGCCGACGGTCGCGGTGCTGTCGGCGAGCGCCGGCGTCAAGGCGGTGAACAAGGCCAGCGCGACGCCGAGCGACGCGGTTCGATACAGGTGTTTCATGGATAATCCTCTTTGTGACGGATGTGCCGGAGCGGCCGCGGGACGAAAAACTGAAAGAGGTGCGACATCGATGATGCCGCGCAAGCCTCCCCGAAACGCGGTCTACGGCGCGAACATGATGCT
>NZ_RZPQ01001408.1:0-521 GCF_003999135.1 Mesorhizobium sp. M7A.F.Ca.CA.004.06.1.1
GAGCGCGGATATCGGTCAGAGTGACGAGGACGGCCACCAGCGTACCCGACAACACCGCAAGCAGGGTGCCGCCGATACCGACGACCAGTGTGTGCCAGGTGGCGACCCAGGTCGCCGGACTGGCGAGCCCCGCCTTTATCGCGACGGCCGACAGCGTGCCGCCGGGTGCCACGATCTCCTTGATCAGGCGCAGCATCGGCAGCAGCGAAAGCAGGACGATGACGATGGCCACCGCCGCCGTCAGGACCATTTCCTGGCCCCGGCTTTCCCTGATCCGTGTTGACATGATTGCTTTTCCTGGGATCGATCAGCCGATGCGCTCGGGTTTCGCAGTCGGCATGCCGCTAGGGGGGCATGCCGACTGGATTGCCGGCTCAGCCGCCGAACAGTTCCGAGAACTTCGCCTTGTCGGCGTCGGTCTTGGCGACGATTGCCTTGGTGTCGAACGACATCACCTTGACCTTGACGCCTTCCGGCAGCCATTCGGGGCGGCCGACCGAGGCGCGCGCCGGCAGATAGCC
>NZ_RZPQ01001409.1:0-519 GCF_003999135.1 Mesorhizobium sp. M7A.F.Ca.CA.004.06.1.1
GCAGCAGCGTTGGAAACGCCACCAGCCAGGACAGGCCCCAGGCGGTCAGCCAGATGGACGGCAGCTCGGGGTGGAAGCCAAGGCTTTTCAACGTCGAGATGAACGAGACGATGAAGGTCATCAACAGCGACAGCACCAGCGGGCTGAGAACAGCGGCATAGCGCGCAGGCAGTTTCCTGCGCTGATATCTTGCATTCATTTCGGGTGTTCCCTGAAAGTGTCCGGTCCGTCGCATTGGCATCCATTCGCCGTGGCCGGCAAAATTGCCCGGAAGACCGGGTTGGGATGCGTTGCTTGACGTCAGACGCTTACGGAGCAGCCGAGGCGCTCGCCGGCCTTCTAGCGGCACGTTCCAGTGAAAGCAAGCCTCTGGCGCCGCATTCAGATACATCGTAAGATATATCTTGACTCCATCGATTGGCTTGCCTAATTAAGATATATCGTAAGATACAACTCAAGGAGCAATCAATGCACAAACATTTTGGGAACAATCATTTCGGCGAACGCATGTTCATGCAC
>NZ_RZPQ01000140.1:0-10097 GCF_003999135.1 Mesorhizobium sp. M7A.F.Ca.CA.004.06.1.1
CGCGATTGCGAAAATCGTCCAAGTTTGGTGACCTAGCCATATTGTCAGCTAACCAGAAGGGCTTAAAATCGTACATCGAACACCTACATGTCGAACTCGCATGGGGAATCGAAAGAGGCAGGAATACGTGACTTCAGGTTTGACTGCCACGAGACGCGTGGTGCGAATGCAAGACGGCGACGGTAACGGCAATGGGGCCGGCCGTGGGACGGCCGTCATCACGCGCACCAAAACCAAGACCAAGAAGCCCAGCCTTTATCGGGTCCTCATCCTCAACGACGACTACACTCCGATGGAGTTCGTGGTTCACGTGCTGGAGCGTTTTTTCCAGAAGGATCGCGAAGCCGCCACCCGCATCATGCTTCATGTTCGCAATCATGGAGTGGGCGAGTGCGGGGTCTATACATTCGAGGTGGCCGAGACCAAAGTGTCCCAGGTCATGGATTTCGCCCGACAGAATCAGCATCCGCTGCAATGCGTGATGGAGAAGAAGTGAGGTAACATGCCGGCTTTCTCCCAAGGCCTGGAAAAGGCGCTTCACCAGGCGCTGACGCTCGCCAATGAGCGGCACCATGAATATGCAACCCTAGAACATCTGCTGCTCGCGCTCATCGACGACACCGAGGCGGCCGCCGTCATGCGAGCCTGCAATGTCGATCTCGATGAGCTCAAGCATACGGTTCTCACCTATATCGACACCGAGCTCGACAACCTCGTCACCGGTTACGACGAGGACTCCAAGCCGACGGCCGGTTTCCAGCGCGTCATCCAGCGCGCGGTGATCCATGTGCAGTCGTCCGGCCGCGAGGAAGTATCGGGCGCCAACGTGCTCGTCGCCATTTTCGCCGAGCGCGAGAGCCATGCCGCCTATTTCCTGCAGGAACAGCAGATGACCCGCTACGACGCGGTCAACTACATCTCGCACGGCATTGCCAAGCGTCCGGGCGCGTCAGAGACACGCTCGCCGCGCGGTGCGGACGACGAGCAGGGCGGCCAGAACGGCGCCGAGCCGCAAGAGGAAGGCGGCAAGAAGAAGCAGCAGCAGGATGCGCTGACGGCTTATTGCGTCAATCTCAACAACAAGGCCAAGGCCGGCAAGATCGACCCGCTGATCGGCCGCGAATCCGAGATCAACCGCACCATCCAGGTGCTGTGCCGCCGCTCCAAGAACAACCCGCTCTATGTCGGCGACCCCGGCGTCGGCAAGACTGCGATCGCCGAGGGCCTGGCCAAGCGCATCGTCGAGGGCGACGTTCCCGAAGTGCTGCACAACGCCACCATCTTCGCGCTCGACATGGGCACGCTGCTCGCCGGCACGCGCTATCGCGGTGATTTCGAGGAACGGCTGAAGCAGGTCGTCAAGGAGCTCGAGGATTATCCCGGTGCCGTGCTGTTCATCGATGAGATCCACACGGTCATCGGGGCAGGGGCGACATCAGGCGGCGCCATGGATGCGTCCAACCTGTTGAAGCCGGCGCTGTCATCGGGTGCGATCCGCTGCATCGGCTCGACCACCTACAAGGAGTTCCGGCAGTTCTTCGAGAAGGACCGTGCCTTGGTGCGGCGCTTCCAGAAGATCGACGTCAACGAGCCGACCATCGAGGACGCCATCGAGATCATGAAGGGCCTCAAGCCCTATTATGAGGAGTTCCACAAGGTGAAGTTCACCAACGAGGCGATCAAGGCCTCGGTGGAACTGTCGGCACGTTACATCAACGACCGCAAGCTGCCGGACAAGGCGATCGACGTGATCGACGAGACCGGCGCCTCGCAGATGCTGGTGCCGGAAGCCAAGCGCAAGAAGACCATCGGCATCAAGGAGATCGAGGCGACGATCGCCACCATGGCCCGCATCCCGCCGAAGACGGTTTCGGCCGACGACGAGAAGGTGCTTCAGGGCCTCGATATCGAGCTGAAGCGCGTCGTCTATGGCCAGGACACCGCGATCACCGCGCTGACCTCGGCGATCAAGCTGGCGCGTGCCGGCCTGCGCGAACCGGAGAAGCCGATCGGCTCCTACCTGTTCTCGGGTCCGACCGGCGTCGGCAAGACCGAAGTTGCCAAGCAGTTGGCCGCGTCGCTCGGCGTCGAGCTGATCCGCTTCGACATGTCGGAATATATGGAACGCCACACCGTCTCGCGGCTGATCGGCGCGCCTCCGGGCTATGTCGGCTTCGACCAGGGCGGTCTTCTGACGGACGGCGTCGACCAGCATCCGCATTGCGTGCTGTTGCTCGACGAGGTCGAGAAGGCGCATCCGGACCTGTTCAACATCCTGTTGCAGGTGATGGACCACGGCAAGCTGACCGACCATAACGGCAAGCAGATCGACTTCCGCAATGTGATCCTGATCATGACCACCAATGCGGGCGCGTCGGATGCGCAGCGCGCGGCGATCGGCTTCGGCTCGACCAAGCGCGAAGGCGACGATGTCGAGGCGATCAACCGGTTGTTCACGCCGGAGTTCCGCAACCGGCTCGATGCGATCATCCCGTTCGGCTCGCTGCCGGTGCCGGTCATCCATCAGGTGGTGCAGAAGTTCGTCATGCAGCTCGAGGCCCAGCTTTCCGAGCGTGGCGTCACCTTCGACCTGTCGGCGGATGCGATCGCCTGGCTCGCCGACAAGGGCTATGATGAGCGCATGGGAGCGCGGCCGCTCGGCCGTGTGATCCAGGAGCACATCAAGAAGCCGTTGGCCGACGAGGTGCTGTTCGGCAAGCTCAAGAAGGGCGGCACGGTGCGCGTCACCGTCGAGAAGAAGGAAACCGGCGAGACCGGCCTGAAGCTCGAATCGCTCGCCGACGAGGCGCCGGTGAAGCCGAAGAAGGAAGAGCCGGAAGAAACGCCGAAGCCCAGAAAGGCCGTGGCGAAGAAGCCGGCGGCCAAGAAGCTGGTGGCGCAGAAGCCCGAAGCCAAGGGCAAGGACGGCGGCAAGCGCAGTCTCGTCCCGCAACTGCCCAGAAAGAACTGACCTTGAGGAAAGTCGAAAAGCCCCGGAAACGGGGCTTTCAGACTGCTGACAAACCCCTGGCATTTGCTGGGGGTTTTTGATTCACTGGGTCATGTTGAAGCGACCCGCCCCTGAACAGACCGCGCTCGAGATGGTGACGCTGGATCAGTTGGTTCCTGCCGATCACCTTTTGCGCAAGATCGACCGTGTGATCGATTTCACCTTCGTCCACGATCTGACCGCGCCGCTGTATTGCCCCGACAATGGCCGCCCGCCACTCGACCCGACCTTGATGTTCAAGGCGCTGTTCATCGGCTACCTGTTTGGCGTTCGCTCGGAGCGGCAGCTGGTGCGCGAGATCGAGGTCAATGTCGCCTATCGTTGGTTCCTGCGACTGAAGCTGACGGACAAGGTGTTCGACGCCTCGACGTTGAGCCAGAACCGGCGGCGTCGTTACGACGACACCAGCGTGTCGCAGGCGATCTTCGACCGCATTGTTGAGCAGGCGATCCGGGCGGGCTTGGTCGACGGCACGGTGCTGTACACCGACTCCACCCATCTGAAGGCCAACGCCAACAAGGGCAAATACGATCTTGCCATGATCGCCAAGTCGCGGGCCGACTATTGGGCCGACCTCGATCGTGCGATCGACACCGAACGGGCGCTGCATGGCCAGAAGCCGCTGAAGCAGAAGGAGCGGCGGCCTGCGGTTAAGGAGACCAAGGTCTCGCGCACCGACCCCGACAGCGGCTACATGGTGCGCGAGGGCAAGCCGAAGGGCTTTTTCTATCTCGACCATCGCACGGTGGATGCGGCGCACGCCATCATCACCGACACGCACACGACGGCGATCGTCCACGATTCGACCGTCTACCTGTCGAGGCTCGATCGGCAGGTGCAGCGCTTCGGCTTTGATGTCGGCGCCGTCGGGCTGGACGCCGGCTATGCCACGGCAGGCATCGCCAAAGGACTGGAGGATCGGGCAATCCGCGGTGTCACCGGTTATCGTCGCCCCAGACCGCCCAAGCCCGGCATGATGGGTCCGTCCTCCTTCACCCATGAGCCGGCGGCTGATGGCTATCGCTGCCTACAGGGCCAGATGCTGGCCTACGCCACCACCGACCGCAATGGCTACCGCCACTACAAGAGTGACCCGGCTATCTGCCGCGACTGCCCGCTGCTTGCCTCCTGCACCAGCAATGCCAAGGCCCAACGCACCATCATCCGCCATGCCTGGGCCGATGCGAAGGAGCGCACCGACGCCAACCGGCTGACCGCATGGGGCAAGGCTATCTACCGCCGCCGCAAGGAGACCGTCGAGCGCTCCTTCGCCGACGCCAAGCAACTGCATGGTCACCGCTATGCGCGGTTCCGAAGTCTCACCAAGGTCGCCTGCCAGTGCCTGATCGCCGCCGCCGCCCAGAACATCAAAAAGATCGCCCTTTGCCTGTGCCCGAAACCCAAGCCGGCCCGCGCATGAGGCTCAATGCCTCTTGTCAAAATCTCCTGACACAAACAGTCCAAGACACTTCAATCACATAACAAAAAACCCCGCCGAAAATCGACGGGGTTTGTCAGCAGTCTGAAAGCCCCGGAAACGGGGCTTTTTTCGTTTGCAAGGAGGAGGGGCATGAGCGGCCAGATCATCATCCTGAACGGTGCGCCGCGATCGGGAAAAACAAGCATCGCCAGAGCTGTTCAGGAGCGCTTCGATGGCGTCTGGATCAATCTCGGCGTCGACGTTTACGAGCAGGCTACGCCGGCACGCTATCGGCCCGGGATAGGATTGCGGCCCGGTGGCGAGCGTCCGGACCTTGAGGCCCTCGTGCCCGGACTATACGCCGCGCTCTACGAATCGATCGCCGCCCACAGCCGGCTGGGGCTGAATGTCGTGGCGGATATCGGCCATCACGACGCCTATTCGAGACCACTTCACATTGTGGCTGATTGCGCGCGCCGGCTTGTAGGTCTGCCGGTGCTGTTTGTCGGTGTTCGCTGCCCGCTGGAAATCATCATGGAAAGGCGTGCCGCCAGCGCGGCGGACAAGAGATATGTGACCGGCTCATCAGACGATCCGGTGCCGTTGCCCGTGCGCCTGTGGCAGGAGGAGGTCCACCGCCCAGGCGTGTACGATCTGGAAGTCGATACCTCGCTCCTGAGCCCGAAGCAGTGCGCGGATACGATCGCAGAGCAGCTTCGGCAAGCACCGTATCCAACAACGTTTCAGAAACTATCCAACCCATCCAGCGCGGCCCTTGAGCCGTTTTGACCGGCATGGCCGCCGCAGGCGGGTTCGTCCAGATCGGCGAATTTACAGCCTGCAAACGGCCGGCGATTGCATCGTGGAGCTCTCGATTTCAGCGGCCATGCGGTCCGGCGCGAAACGGGTCAGCAAATATCCGCACACCTTCCAGATCGCGATCATCAGGAATGCACCCGCATAGCCATCCAAGGCATAGTGCCAGCCAAGCACGACGGAACCGACCATAATGACGCCGGCGAATAACCACATCACAAGACCGGCCAGCCGAGACCGCCGTGTTGCATAGAGGGCGAACAGCACCGCCATCACAACGTGCAGGGATGGGAAGGCGGATATGCCGACGCTGCCGGTAGTTGCGCCGGTATAGCCACTCCACAGCATATCCTGCGTGCTGAGCGCCCAGATCGGATAGACGCGATCGGCAACGGCAAGTGCTTGCATGAGGGGGTGAAAGTCGTTGCCGAACCCCAATCGCTCGTAAAAGCAGGGGCCAGCCGACGACAGGCCCATCGCGAGGAAGAAGCCACCCAGCGTCCACACCGTCATGAAGCTCATCAGGAACTGGTGACGCAGCTTCGTATCCTTGCGTGTGATGCACACGGTGAAAACCGCGGTGATGAGCACGACGAACCAGAAATTGTACGCGATGTTGATGATCTTCAATGCAAGCGGCGACTGGACGACAAACCACAACCATTCGTGCGGGGCTCGACCGAAATGCAGGATGCGATCGGCGTGAGCCAATGCTTTGTCCCATGCGAACGGAGAGAGGATTGCAATGGCTCCCTTCAACACACCGATCGCGGATATGAAGGCAAGACCCGCACCCAGGCCATTCAGGCTGTTGGCAATGCGTTCGGCATCGCCAAAGAATCTACCCAGTGACTTGAGGAAGGTGTGCAGCGGTTCGGTTTCCCGCTGGACCAGCGCAAGGTGGAAAAGCGTCCCAAGTGCAAGGGCTGAGCCGCAAATCCAGAAGGCGATGAAAAGATACTCGGCGTATTCCGCCAGAACGCCGAAATCCGGCATGTTTCCAGTGTGCCACCCGACTGCGCTTGCCAGAAGCAGCGCAGCGGTAGCCATAGCGTGCAGCAGCCGGTGTCGCCAAAAGGCATCCGCCAAGATGCCAGGAAAAGCACGTCCGACAATAGCCCCCGTCAGTGGGGCCGATGCCGCAACCGAATGTTCCATGGTTTTGAAGCCCAGCTCGCCACGCCGTTACCATTTTACCGTGAGACGGTTCAATATTTCCTAATCAGACGATTAGAGTTGCAAACGGTTGAGTCCCGGCGCCGGCCCGCCCGGGCACTAGAATCGTCTTCTCGGCTGAACGGCGCTACCCGGTCCGCCACATCGGCTGACCTCGCGTTTCTCAATTTTCGAGTGCAGTCCGGATCTTTTCGGCATTTTCGGTCAGCACCTCCGGCTTCTCCATTCCTCCCGTGTGCGGCTTCAGCGGGATGCCGTCGAAGCGCGGAATGACATGTACGTGCAGATGATAGACGGTTTGCCCCGATGCCGGCTCATTGAACTGCATGATGGTGACGCCGTCGGCGCCAAAGGCCTTTTTCACCGCCAGCGCCACTTTCTGAACGACGCTCAAGAGATGGCCGAAAATTGACGGGTCGGCGTCGAGCAGGTTGCGCGACGGCGCTTTCGGCACCACCAGCGTGTGGCCCGGCCCCTGCGGCATCACATCCATGAAGGCGATGACAGCGTCATCCTCGTAGACCCGGTGCGAGGGAATTTCGCCGCGCAGGATCTTGGCGAAGATGTTGTCGGTATCGTAGGCGGCCTCGGTCATGGCGAACGCTCCGGATTGTGCCTTTCGTGTAGCGAAACGGTGGAAAATCGGCAAGACGATCGGACGAAGTCGGCCCTGCTCGTCAAGGCAGCCCTGTTGCTACTCCTCCAGATCCTTGCGGAACGGGGTGTGCTCTTCCAGATATTCGCTCATCCGCTCCACCTCGTGGCGTTCGCGCCTGAGGTAGTCGGCGACGGCGTTGCGCAGGCCGGGGTGCGCAATGTAGTGCGCGGAATGCATGATCACCGGCCGGTAGCCGCGCGCCAGCTTGTGCTCGCCCTGCGCGCCTGCCTCGACAACCTTCAGCTTGCGTTCGATGGCGAAGTCGATCGCCTGGTGATAGCAGACCTCGAAATGCAGGAAAGGATGGTCCTCGATGCAGCCCCAGTTGCGGCCATAGAGTGCGTCCGAACCGATGAAATTGATGGCGCCGGCGATATAGCGGCCATTGCGCCTGGCCATCACCAGCAGGATGTCGTCGGCCATGCGTTCGCCGATCAGCGAGAAGAATTGACGGTTGAGATAGGGCCGGCCCCATTTGCGGCTGCCGGTGTCCATGTAGAAGGCGAAGAAATCGTCCCAGGCCTTCTCCGTGAGGTCCTTGCCGGTCAGCCGATCGATCGAAATGCCTGGGGCAAGCGCTTCACGCCTTTCCTTCTTCATCGCCTTTCGCTTGCGCGAGGCAAGGGTGGCGAGGAAGTCGTCATAGGTCGAAAAACCTTCGTTGAAGAAATGGAATTGCTGGTCGGTGCGGTGCAGGAAGCCTGCCGCTTCCAGCACTTCCACATCGCTCTCTTGCGCGAAGGTGACATGCGCGGAAGAGACGCCGAGTTTTTGCGTCACCGCCTTCAGGCCCGCCGCGAGACCGGCCTTCACTTTGGCGCTGTCCTCGCCTTTGCTGACCAGCAGGCGAGGGCCGGTGACCGGGGAGAACGGCACGGCACTTTGCAGTTTGGGATAGTAACGGCCGCCGGCGCGCTCGAAGGCATCCGACCAGCCATGATCGAACACATATTCGCCCTGGCTGTGCGATTTGAGATAACAGGGCACCGCGCCCAGCAATCTGCCTTGCCCGTCCTCCAGCCTGAGGTGATGGCCCTGCCAGCCGGTGCGCCGCACGGCGCATCCAGAATCTTCGAGTGCGCTTAGAAAAGCGAAGGAAACCAAAGGATTGTAACTGGTTTCTGAATCTCCGCGCGCGGTTCCGGCAAAGCCGTTCCATTCATCACAGGTGAAGGCGCCAATGCCGGCGGCGACGCGGATCGAATAGTCAGCATTGGCCGTTTGTCCGTCACCCTCGTCGCCCTGATCCATGAGGCTTATTTAAGCTCCGTCCGGCCTGGTACAAGTCACGTTTCAGACACTCAGGCGACTTTGACCAGATCGGGCTCGAACCCCTCGAACGTCATCTGGTCGGCATATCTGAAGGTCAGGTCGACCGCCGGCTGGTCGTGCACCGTCCAGGTGATAACAGGCATTTTCAGCCTTTCGCGCACGAAGCTGACGAATGGGTTCGGCAGGTCGCCGGCCGCGTAGGAGGTGAAGGCGATGTCGTGCGCCAGCATGGCGAAATGCGCCTCGATCAGCCCGACGTCCTTGCCGTAGGCGGTGAGACCCCCGGGGATACCCGGCGCGTCTTTCGGAAAATCGCGGACCAGCCAGTGGTCGAACGACATGATCGCCGCCTTGCCCTTGTAGCGCTTGAGCATCTTGCCGACGCTTGCCACCAGGCCTTCGTCATAGCCGGGCGTGCCTTTCAACTCGACCACCAATGGCACGCGGCCGTCGACCAGGTGGAGCATTTCCTGCAGCGTCGGCACATGGTCCGCCGTGCCACCGACCCTGAGCGCCGCGAGTTCTGCTGCGGTGCGCTGCCAGACGAAACCATCCTGGCCGGTCAGGCGCTTGAGATCTCCGTCATGGATGATGACAGGAACGCGGTCGGACGACAGGTGGACGTCGCATTCGATGGCATAGCCGCGTTCGGCGGCCGCAGCGAAGGCTGACAGCGTGTTTTCCCAGCGCGTCTTGTTCATGTCGTGGAAGCCGCGATGGGCGACGGGCCGGGCGGTCAGCCAGGATAGGTCGGTCATATCTGTCCCCTGGCTCATTCGATTTCGAAGACGGCTTCGATTTCCACTGCGGCATTAAGCGGCAGGCAGGCGGTGCCGACGGCGGAGCGCGCATGCTTGCCACGCTCGCCAAGGGCCGCCACCAGGAAATCGGAGGCGCCGTTGGCAACCAGATGCTGCTCGGCGAACTCAGGTGTCGAGGCGACGAAAACGGTGATCTTCACCAGACGGCTAATCTTCTCGAGGTCGCCGAGTGCTGCCTTGGCCTGCGCCAGAATGTTGATCGCGCAGTATTTTGCCGCATCCTTGCCACCTGCGGTATCGAGATCGCGACCTAACAGCCCGCTCGCCTGCAGCTTGCCGTCCTTGAGCGGCAATTGTCCGGCGGTGAACAGCAGATTGCCGGTCCGGCAATAGGGCACGTAGTTGGCGGCGGGCGCGGCGGCGACGGGAAGCGTCACACCCAGATCGCTTAGCCGCTTTTCGATTGTTTCACTCATGGTATTTCCCTATTGCTTGGTGACGCCGCGCCGGCCGGGCCGAAATTGCTATTTTTGCCTCGCTTCCGCCACGACTTTTTTTAAGCTGGACCATCTTTCCCTGCGGCCTGCCATCAGTCGCGACGATCGGAGTACCTCATGCGCGCAACGCGCCTCGCATTCCATGCCGTCCTGTTGTCGGGGGTCTTCTCGATAGGCCCTGCCTTCGCAGCGCCGGCGTTGCAAGCCCACCGCGCCGTCTACGATCTTACCTTGAAAAAAGCGTCCGATCAGTCCGGCATCACAGGCATATCCGGCCGCATGGTCTATGAGTTCAATGGCTCGGCCTGCGAAGGCTATACGGTGAAATTCCGCTTCGTCACCCAGATCGTCACCGCCGACAACACCAGGCTGACCGACCAGCAGACGACCACTTTCGAGGACGCCGAAGGCAAGACATTTTCGTTCGTGACAAAATCCTTCGTCGACCAGAATCTCGACAAGGAGGTCAAGGGCATCGCCACCAAAG
>NZ_RZPQ01001410.1:0-519 GCF_003999135.1 Mesorhizobium sp. M7A.F.Ca.CA.004.06.1.1
GTGATAGGCCATCTTGCGCGAGATGATGCGGTTCTTCTCCGGCTGGCCTTCCAGCACCCAATAGTGGCGCACGAGACGCAGTGCCGTGTCGTTGGCCTCCGAGCCCGACGAACCATAGAACACCTGGTTGACGTGCTTTGGCGCGATCTCCGCCAGCTTCTTGGACAGCAGCACTGGCGTCGGCGTCGAGCATTTGAAGAAGGAGTTGTAATAAGGCAGTTCCTTCATCTGGGCATAGGCGGCCTCGGCCAGCTCGTCACGGCCATAGCCGATGTTGACGCACCACAGCCCGGCCATGCCATCGAGGATTTCAGCCCCCTCGGAATCGTAGATAAAAGGGCCATTGGCATGGGTGATGATGCGCGACCCGGCCCCGCGCATTTCCTTGTGGTCGGTGAACGGATGCAGATGATGCGCGGCGTCGATCTGCTGAAGCTGCTTCAGCGAATAATTCTGATAGGTCATGTCTGATCTTCCCTCTGGATTCTATCCGGCAAGCCGGGGCGAATGCTTCAGAGG
>NZ_RZPQ01001411.1:0-519 GCF_003999135.1 Mesorhizobium sp. M7A.F.Ca.CA.004.06.1.1
GACGGCGGCGGCGGGGCTGGCGCGCATGAACGCCGACGTCGACATCCGCCACAGCCTGAACGTGATCAGCGCGCCGACGCTTGTGATTCATCGCCGCAACGATGCGCGGGTCGACCCCGATGCCAGCCGCTTCCTTGCACAGAAGATTCCCGGCGCCCGGCTGGTCGAGATTGCCGGACGCGACCATCCGATCTGGACCGGCGATGTCGACGGGGTGGCCGACTTGATCGAGGAATTCCTGACCGGCGAGCGCGCCGTAGGCGAAGTGGACCGCGTGCTGGCGGCACTTCTGGTGACACGCATCTACGATACGGCGCGGCTCGGCGACCGCATGTGGAGCGAACGCAGCCAACGCTTCCAGGAAACCTGGCGGCTGCTGGTCGGACGCCATGGTGGGCGCTCTGTGGGCCTGCATGGCGAGTTGATGATTTCGCGCTTCGACGGCCCGGCACGCGCCATACGCTGCGCGGCAGCCCTGCGCGAGGCGGCGCAGGAAATCGGCGTGGCAAGCGCGCAAGG
>NZ_RZPQ01001412.1:0-516 GCF_003999135.1 Mesorhizobium sp. M7A.F.Ca.CA.004.06.1.1
CCTTCGCGCCCTCCAGCGCGAGGTTCAGATCCTTCTGGTGCAGTTCGATCCGAAAACCCGGCGCGAAGGTGCGCTTGACCATGCGCTCGCCATGCACTTCCAAAATGCGCGAAGCCGCCAGCCCGCCCATCAGCGCCTGCCTGACCTTGGCCGGATCGGCGCCGGCTTTCGAAGCAAAAACAAGCGCTTCGGCGACAGCTTCAATGGTCAGCGCGACGACGATCTGGTTGGCCACCTTGGTGGTCTGGCCAACCCCGTTCGGCCCGACCAGGGTAATGTTCTTGCCCATCTTCTCGAACACGGGCCTGGCGCGCTCGAACGGGTTTTCCTCGCCGCCGACCATGATGGTCAGCGACGCCGCCTTGGCGCCGACCTCGCCGCCCGAGACCGGTGCGTCGAGATAGTCGCAGCCGAGATCGTTGATCTTCTTCGCGAACACCTTGGTCTCGATCGGCGAGATCGAGCTCATGTCGATGACCAGCTTGCCCTTGGCCAGGCCGGACGCGACGCCGTTGT
>NZ_RZPQ01001413.1:0-512 GCF_003999135.1 Mesorhizobium sp. M7A.F.Ca.CA.004.06.1.1
TGCCGCGCTCCGCCGCTTTCGTCGGCGGCCTGGTGCTGACACTGATGACGCTGCCGACGATCATCATCGCGACGCGCGCTGCACTTGCCGCGGTGCCGCCGTCGATCCGCTCGGCGGCTCTCGGTCTTGGCGCCTCCAAGATGCAGATGGTGTTCCAGCACATCCTGCCGCTTGCCGCACCCGGCATCCTCACCGGCACCATCATCGGTCTAGCGCGTGCGCTCGGTGAAACCGCGCCCCTGCTGCTAATCGGCATGGTCGCCTTCGTCGCCGATCCACCGACGACGCCTTTCGATCCGGCCACTGCGCTGCCGGTGCAGATCTATATGTGGGCGAACGAGGCCGAACGCGCCTTCGTCGAGCGCATGTCGGGCGCGATCATCATCCTGCTCGTCTTCCTCATGGCCATGAACATCACCGCGATCGTGCTTCGGCGTCGGTTCGAGCGGCGCTGGTAGAAAAAAGGCATTTTGGTATGAACATCATGACCGAACAGTCCCTTGAAAATGCAG
>NZ_RZPQ01001414.1:0-509 GCF_003999135.1 Mesorhizobium sp. M7A.F.Ca.CA.004.06.1.1
TTTCTCCGGCTGCTCGTCTGACGTGCCCGCCGCCGGCGCCGCCCGCGGTCTTGACCACCCAGTTCTCCCGATCAGGCGGCTGGTCCCATCGCGATTGCGGATGCGGGATGCCAAGTTCGGCGCAATCATCGGCCAGCAACTGCGGATCCTTGATCCTGCGGATTGCGGCGCCGCCATTGCCTGCGAGCGGAAAGTGTCGCGCGATCTCGTCCACGGTCTCAGGCATCCGCTCAAACCCTGAGCCCAGGATAATGGCGACCGGCAGGTCGTCGCCAGCCAATCGCCGAAGCGTGTCGACGATGCGCTCGCCGTCGATGCCCCTCTGCAGGTCGCCCGGCAGCATCGTCGCACGTTCGGCGAGCGCGACGGTGTCCGTATCGCAAAAGAAATCGGCAACCAGCGGACGATAGCCGGCGCGACGCGCGGCGGCGGCCAGCGCCCGGCCTGAAATTGCCGCGATCAAAAGAGATCCGGCGTTACTTGGCAATCTCGCGTGCAAGGGAAAACGA
>NZ_RZPQ01001415.1:0-509 GCF_003999135.1 Mesorhizobium sp. M7A.F.Ca.CA.004.06.1.1
TTGCCCTGCCGCATCAGCACGCGATCGTCCGGCCCGACCAGCACGCAACCGAAGGGATGGTGCCCATGCGCCGCCGTGTCGCGCGCGACGGCATCGGCGGACCGCAGGTGGGCGAGCATCTGATCGCGGGTCATGGCAAGATCCTGTCATGCCGACATCCACCGATGAGCGGCTGAGCGAGATTGGTGCCAACGGACGCGAGTGGCAAGAGCCAACTTTTGCTTGAGACCTTTGCCTCGGGATATCAGACCTTTGCCCTGCAATCGCCGGCCGGTCTTGGCGTCGAACAGATGAGCACAGGCGCGGCAAAGCGGAAAGCCGGCTGAAAAGGCCATCCTCGCCGAGCTTCTCGAAGGAGTTCGGCGGCGCGAAAATGCGAACAGCGTCAGACGGAAGGCTCCCCGAACACCAGCGAAACATTCCCTCCGGCATGGCGCTCGAGGCGGCCGGCGAGGTCGAGTTCCAGCAGCACCATGAACACCTGGGCCGGGTGCAGGCGGGTGTGGCGG
>NZ_RZPQ01001416.1:0-508 GCF_003999135.1 Mesorhizobium sp. M7A.F.Ca.CA.004.06.1.1
ACCATCGGCAGCGGCCTCTACATGATCATGGTGCGCGCGTTCCGCGACACGCCGGTGGTGTGGGCCGGCGCGGTTTCGGCGTTCCTGCTGTTCCTGCTCGGCTGGTTCGTCACCGATCCGCTGGCGGTTTCGCAAAGGGATGCCGTTCTGCTCGCCACGTTCGGCGCGTCCTTTGCGTTGTCCTCGATCCTGTGGACGGAGGGCGCGCGGCTCATCCCGCCGGCCGAATCCGGACTGCTCGGCTCGGCCGAAGTGCCGTTCGCGATCCTGTTTGCCTTCCTGTTCCTGGGCGAGATTGCACCAGCCGCCAGCATGATCGGCGGCGTCATCGTGTTGTGCGCGGTGTTCGCCCATGCGGGGCGGGATTGGCTGAGGGCCCGCTCGCAACGCATGGCCGGCCCGCAACGCGTGGCGTCAAATATTTCTTAAAAAAGTGACACAGTCACGGAACCATCATCCGGGTCAGGCATTATGGATGCGACGGGCCATCCCCAAGTCCCCCCAAACC
>NZ_RZPQ01001417.1:0-506 GCF_003999135.1 Mesorhizobium sp. M7A.F.Ca.CA.004.06.1.1
GTTCGGGCGGCTCCGGCAACGATGCGGCGTTGTTCCGCCTGGATGACGGCAACAACGTCATCGGCGCCGGCGTGCATGTCGACAATTCCGGGGTAATCCGGACCCAGGGCTTCAATTCCATCGGTATCCTGGCGATGTCGGTCGGCGGCGGCGGCGGCGGCGGCGGCGCGGCTTCGACCGACGAGGAGATCGTTGGCGGAGGCAGCGAAGGCGAGACGTCCGTCGGCATCGGCGCGGCGATCGGCCTCGCCGCGGGTGGTGCCGGCAATGGCGGCACGGTCTCTGTTACCAACCGGAGCCTGATCGTGACCGACGGCGCCGATTCGTATGGTATCAGCGCCAACTCGATCGGCGGCGGTGGTGGTGTCGGCGGCTCGGCGACATCGGGCGTATTGGGTAAATATGCGATCGGTGGGGCGCTTGGCGGGGCAGGCGGCGGCGGTGGCAGCGCTTTCCAAGTCGACGTCTTCAATCTCGCCACGGCCGGCATCTGGACCCAGCAGGAG
>NZ_RZPQ01001418.1:0-502 GCF_003999135.1 Mesorhizobium sp. M7A.F.Ca.CA.004.06.1.1
ATTTTGTTGTCCTCGTCACTTCTCTTGTTTCAGGTCTCTGTCTTCGGGAACGATCCGAAGACCGGATTCCACTTTGCGGTCAACTGCCAGATCAGAAGATCTGGCAGAGGATCTCACCGCCGACGTTCTGTTCACGTGCTTCATGGTCGGCCATCACGCCCTTCGGTGTCGAAAGGATGGCGATGCCGAGGCCGTTGGCGACCTGCGGAATCGACTTGGCCGAAACATAGACGCGGCGGCCTGGCTTCGAGACGCGGGCGATTTCGCGCACGACCGGCGCGCCGTCGAAATACTTCAGCTCGATCTCGATTTCGGACTTGCCGTTGTCGAAGTCGGTCTGGCTGTAATCGCGGATATAGCCTTCAGCCTTCAGCACGTCGAGGACGCGGGTGCGCAGACGCGAAGCCGGCGTCGAAACGCTCGACTTCTTGCGGCCATACGCGTTGCGGATGCGGGTCAGCATATCGCCGAGAGGATCGCTCAATGACATGTTATGTCCTCC
>NZ_RZPQ01001419.1:0-501 GCF_003999135.1 Mesorhizobium sp. M7A.F.Ca.CA.004.06.1.1
ATATATCCCCGACTCTTATGCCTATGGTGCTATCGCGGAATGGCCTGACGGGCAGTCTAGGCCAACAGGATTAATTGCTGCGCTTTCATTCTGCCAGTAGCTTGCAGGCCTGGTCATTTAGCCCACCTTTGTGCCCAGATGGGTCGGCACGCTCACCGTTACCGGTGCGTGGTAACTTGATCGTGCCGACCTCACCTTTGACACATGGAACCGATGCCCCTGTGGCAACCGAAGAAACTGGCGAACGCGCCGCATTGAAGCTCGTCCGAATGGCTACGAGCAGGTATGCCCGCCCGGCGTGCTGCCATCTGAGGAAGCCCTCCTTGGTCTCTACGGCCCCGAACCGATCCACGAAGGCGAAGCTCTGCCCAGGCGATTATTGAGACCGTCGAGGGTCTGACGAAGGAAGCCCGCCGCTGAAGGACACTGACAGCGACGGGCCTTGCACCAGAGCTTGGACTTGTCTCAACCAAGCACATTTCCAACTTCGGTTGCGAAAGC
>NZ_RZPQ01000141.1:0-2500 GCF_003999135.1 Mesorhizobium sp. M7A.F.Ca.CA.004.06.1.1
GTCATTGTCATGGCCGAGGGTGGCCACAAAAAGCCGGCTGAATAGAACACCACCCCCGACCCAATCATTTCCTATTTGATTGCAAGTCATCACCGGCATCACTGACCGATGCCCGATAAGAGGATCGGATGCTTCGTCTTTTTCGCCTCCGATTCGGTTGATCCGGTTATGGCGGCGGCTGGGCACTTCACTGCCAGTCCCCCGAACGCAAACGGCCCGCGGCTGCGGGCTGTTTTGAATTAGGTTTTGTTGAGAGGCTTGTTTTGTTGTCGTAGCTTGTCGGCTGAGGCCTCTTTGTGCGCCGACGAGTGCCGCTTGCAGGCACCATTGTCCCCCGAATGCGAACAGCCCGCTGGCTGGTGCCTGGCGAACTGTTTGTTTGGTGCAGATTGGTTTGCAGGGGACGGGATTGGTTTTTTTGTTCCGCAGCTTGGGCTTCGCCTTGTTGCGGGCGCCTGATCCGGGGCAATCGATGGCCAGCCCAGCCGAACGCAAACGGCCGGCGGGCATTGTGCCAGGCAGGCTGTTTTTGATTTGGTTTCGGGGACGGGATTTGAGTTTTCTGTCTTGCGGCTTGGGCTTGGCCTGCTTGGGGGCGCCTGATGACGGGTTAAACGCCGGCACCAGGGCAAAAAACAAAAGAGCCCGCACGAGGCGGGCTGTTTGTTTAGTGAGGTTTGGTTGCGGGGACAGGATTTGAACCTGTGACCTTCAGGTTATGAGCCTGACGAGCTACCGGGCTGCTCCACCCCGCGTCACCTCTTAGCAAGCGTTTGCTTGCTAATCCAAGCAAGCGCTTGCTTGCGTTCCTAAGCAAGCGTTTGCTTGCTTTTTTGTGTAAGCCGAGGCCTACAGATAGGTATATGGCTGACCAAATGAAAGGGCCGCTTACGCGGCCCGTGATCCCTTGGCGGGCCATTTCATAAAGAGAAGACATCACTCCATCCGATTGGATGTGAGTTCAACGTGCGTTTAGCAGACCTGGCAGCGACCTACTCTCCCGCGTCTTGAGACGAAGTACCATCAGCGCTGGAGCGTTTCACGGCCGAGTTCGGAATGGGATCGGGTGCAGCCGCTCCGCCATAACCACCAGGTCGGCAAAACGCACGTTGTTCGAGAAGCTTTTGAGCGAAGGAGCACAAAGAGGCATCGGCAGCGGAGCTGTCGGGTGCCTCTCGGGGCTATTCGCTGGTCCTTTATGTGCCTGTCATCCTCCGATTTGGAGCGATGAGCATAAGGAATGAGAACGATCAAGCCGATCGAACTATTAGTACCGGTAAGCTTCAAGCGTTGCCGCTCTTCCACACCCGGCCTATCAACGTGGTCGTCTTCCACGGTTCTCAGGGAATACTCGTTTTAAGGTGGGTTTCCCGCTTAGATGCCTTCAGCGGTTATCCCGTCCGGATATAGCTACCCTGCTATGCGGCTGGCGCCACAACAGGTCCACCAGAGATCCGTCCATCCCGGTCCTCTCGTACTAGGGACAGATCCTTTCAATATTCCTACACCCACGGCAGATAGGGACCGAACTGTCTCACGACGTTCTGAACCCAACTCACGTACCGCTTTAAATGGCGAACAGCCATACCCTTGGGACCTGCTCCAGCCCCAGGATGCGATGAGTCGACATCGAGGTGCCAAACAACCCCGTCGATATGGACTCTTGGGGGTCATCAGCCTGTTATCCCCGGCGTACCTTTTATCCGTTGAGCGATGGCCCTTCCACGCGGGACCACCGGATCACTATGACCGACTTTCGTCTCTGCTCGACTTGTCAGTCTCGCAGTCAGGCAGGCTTATGCCATTGCACTCAGCGAACGATTTCCGACCGTTCTGAGCCCACCATCGCGCGCCTCCGTTACTCTTTAGGAGGCGACCGCCCCAGTCAAACTACCCACCATACATTGTCCCGGACCCGGATAACGGGCCGCGGTTAGACATCCATAGTAATAAGGGTGGTATTTCAAGGGTGGCTCCACCTGAGCTGGCGCCCAGGTTTCAAAGCCTACCACCTATCCTACACATGCCACTACGAATGCCAATGTAAAGCTATAGTAAAGGTGCACGGGGTCTTTCCGTCTAACCGCAGGAACCCCGCATCTTCACGGGGAATTCAATTTCACTGAGTCTATGCTGGAGACAGCGGGGAAGTCGTTACGCCATTCGTGCAGGTCGGAACTTACCCGACAAGGAATTTCGCTACCTTAGGACCGTTATAGTTACGGCCGCCGTTTACTGGGGCTTCGATTCAGAGCTTGCACCCCTCCTCTTAACCTTCCAGCACCGGGCAGGCGTCAGACCCTATACGTCGTCTTGCGACTTCGCAGAGCCCTGTGTTTTTGATAAACAGTCGCTACCCCCTGGTCTGTGCCACCCTCCTCTACTTGCGTAGAAAAGGGTCACGCTTCTTCCGAAGTTACGCGTGCAATTTGCCGAGTTCCTTCAGCATAGTTCTCTCAAGCGCCTTGGTATACTCTACCAGACCACCAGTGTCGGTTTC
>NZ_RZPQ01000141.1:7500-9969 GCF_003999135.1 Mesorhizobium sp. M7A.F.Ca.CA.004.06.1.1
CGACGTCATCCACACCATGCCTTTCGTCCAGATCAAGATGGCCCTTGCCGCCGGCCACACCACCAGCCGCGCCTACCCACCCTTCGACCCGATGCAGGTGTTCGGCGACGACAGCGACGACAATGCCCAGCCGGCGACGGCCTCTGCCGCTTCCGGCCAGATCTACGGCGCCAAGGTCGAAAGCGAGATGAGCCTGAAGACCGTCGATTTTCCGATCGAAACAGCTTCCTTCGACGAAAAGAGCGACCTCTCCGCCGACGAGGTGGAAAAAGTGGTGCGCGAAGCCGGCACCGACCTCAGCGACGGCGCCGTGCAGGTCGCTTCACTTCACTATGTCGACCCGCAGCGATTCGGCGAAGCTTTTGCCGAGAGCATGGCGGGCTCCTACGACGTCAAGATCGTGCCGGAAAATGTCTCGGTGGCGCCCCGTGCCACTGTTGACGACCAGGCGCCGGCTTTCGCCGAGGAAATCATCCCCTTCACCAAGGATCTCGACGTCACCGAGGCTTTTGCCAATTCGGGCTACACGGGTGAAGATGCCACCGGAATGGCCGAAGCTATCGCCAAGTTGCTCAACGCAACAGCGCTCAAAGCTGGAACCGTGCTGCGTGTCGGCCTCGAGGTTCACGGCGATGCCGCCAAGGTCGTGCGCACCAGCGTCTATGACCGGACCCAGCACATCGTCACCATCGCGCTCAACGATCGCGGCCAGTATGTGCCGGCGCAGGAACCGGATCCGAACCCCGAATTGCTGACGGCCTTCGATGATTCGTCGGCGCCCGTGGTGGTGCGCGGCAACCTGCCCAACGTCTATGACGGCATCTACCGCGCCGCCTATTCCTACGGCATGTCCAAGGCGATGACGCAGCGGTTGATCAAGTTGCTGGCGTCCGACGTCGACTTCCAATCCCGCCTCAGCCCCGCCGACCGCATCGAAGTCCTGTTCTCGCAGCCCGACGGTGACGACCAGACCTCGGACAGCTCCGAGCTTCTTTACGTCTCGGCGACGTTCGGCGGCCAGACCCGCAACTTCTACCGCTTCCAGATGCAGGACGGCGGCACCGATTATTTTGATGAGGACGGCTCGAGCGCCGAGCAGTTCCTGTTGCGCAATCCCCTGCCCGCCGGGAAATTCCGCTCCGGTTTCGGCGCCCGCAGGCATCCGATCCTCGGCTATGTCCGCATGCACACCGGCGTCGATTGGTCCGCGCCGATCGGCACGCCGATCATCGCCGCCGGCAACGGCACGGTCGAGAAGGTCGGCTGGGCCGGCGGCTACGGCAAGCAGATCATCATCCGCCATGCCAATGGCTATGAGACATCATACAATCACCAGAGCGCCTTTGCCAAAGGCATCGAACCGGGCGTGCACGTCCGCCAGGGCCAGACCATCGGCTTCCTCGGCCAGACCGGCCTCGCCACCGGCCCGCATCTTCACTACGAGCTGATCGTCAACGGCACCAAGGTTGATCCGATGCGTGTCCGCCTGCCGGTCGGCAAGGTGCTGAAGGGCGATGACCTCGTCGCCTTCAAGCGCGAGCGCGAGCGCATCGACGAACTGCTGAAGCAGGAAGACAGCGATTCGCTGAAGGTTGCGAGCGCCAAGATCGACGGTTGACCCGCTTCAGCCTTGCCGATCTTCGGCCTGTCGCGGCCATGGCAATCGCTCACCGGGAATGGTCGTCCAGGCGATGACAGCCGCAAGCAGGCAAAGCAGCGCGGTCACCGAAGAAACCGCGGCAAAAGCGGCATCGCTGGCGGCGAGCCTCGCCGCATCGATGGCCGGCGCAAGCCCGGCTGGCGCCGGTTCACCAAATCCTGGGATGGCGGACGTTGCGCTCGCGTCCAGCGCATTCGCGTAAACCCATGCGGCAAGCGAGCCCATCGCCGCCACCGCGATCAGACCGCCGATGCGTGAGACGGCATTGTTGATGCCGGAGGCGGCCCCCGTGTCCTTGTCTTCCACCGCCGTCATGATCGCGGTCGACAAAGGCGACACGACCAGAGCCATGCCGAGCCCCATCAGCGCCATCAGCGGGAATATTCCAATCCAGAAATTGTGGATACCGGCGTAGGTGAGCAAGGCCAGCCCGGCAAACGCGAAAGCCACGACCAAGCTGCCGCAGGCGATCGGAAAACGTGGTCCGATCCGGTCCGAAAGCTTGCCGACCGGTCCCGACAAAAGCGCGATCAATGCCGACAAGGGCAGGAAGATGAAGCCGACCTCGGCCGTGCTCAGATCCCAGCCGGCGATCAGCAGCATCGGCAGATAGAAAAGGTTGGCCGATAGCGCAAAATAGAGGAAGAATGTCGCCACATTGGCGCCGGCGAAAGCACCGACGCGAAACAGGCTGAGGTCGATCATCGGCTCGCGCTGCCGAAGCTCGAAAACGATGAAGACAGCCAGCAGTACGACGCCTGCGGCAATGCTCGGCCCTGCCATGAGGCCCTCGCCGCTGGCGCTCATCG
>NZ_RZPQ01001420.1:0-500 GCF_003999135.1 Mesorhizobium sp. M7A.F.Ca.CA.004.06.1.1
ATGTCGGATAGCAACGTGGCGCGAATGAAGAAGCGCTGCGTCGACGTGCTCGGCAGCGAAGGCGCTTACGACCGCGACCTCCGGCAACTCTGCCTCCTGATCGCGCGCCGCTGATGCTGGAGGTGCCGGGACTGGAGGTGCCGAACCGGCCCTGAGGCCCGGCCGCATGTTCCTGGCCTCCGGCTGGTCGGAAGGCCCGCCACACTGGCGGGCTTTCCGCGTTCATTGGCGTGCCGGTATCAAAGTTCTGGCTTCCATCACGTTGGATGGCCGTTTCCGTTGCCACGATCGCACGGAACGGTAGAGCCTTGGGAACGTTCTCGTCCTCGAACATCGCGGCCGCGATGTTCGACCCAATGCGTCAGCGCTAACGGGAGCTGAAAGCCATGAGCCTTGGAACCATACTGATCATCATTCTTATCCTTGCCCTGCTTGGCGGCTTCAGCGGCCTCGGCGGAGGTCCTTTTTATGGCGCCGGCTACTATGGCGGCGGCGGCCTC
>NZ_RZPQ01001421.1:0-499 GCF_003999135.1 Mesorhizobium sp. M7A.F.Ca.CA.004.06.1.1
GTGCATGGCGGCGGCTTCTACCACATCCAGAAATATCTCGTGGCGCCAGCCGAAATGCCGGAACACCTGACCTGGTTCAAATGGGAATCCTACGCCACCTGGCTGTCCGGCTTCGCCATGCTGTGCGTCGTCTACTACGCCGGAGCCGATCTGTTCCTGATCGATCCGAACGTGCTGCCGATGTCGGTGCCTACAGGCATCCTGCTGTCGCTGGCAACGATTGGCGTCGGCTGGGTGGTCTATGATCTGCTGTGCCGCTCGCCGCTGGGAAAAAGCGATACCGGCCTGATGCTGGTGCTCTATTGCGTGCTGGTGTTCATCGCCTGGGGGCTGACGCACCTGTTCACCGGCCGCGCCGCCTTTCTGCATCTGGGCGCCATCACCGCCACGATCATGTCGGCCAATGTCTTCATGGTTATCATCCCAAACCAGAAGATCGTCGTCGCCGACCTCATCGCCGGCCGCAAGCCCGACCCGAAATACGGCAAGATCGCCAAGC
>NZ_RZPQ01001422.1:0-496 GCF_003999135.1 Mesorhizobium sp. M7A.F.Ca.CA.004.06.1.1
TGGCCGGGCATTCCTCGGTGCTGGCGGCCAAGGCCGGCTTCCGGCTTCCGATCAATTCCTATGCGCTGCAAGCCTGCGTGTCCGAACCGGTCAAGCCGATCCTCGACACGGTGGTGCTGTCGCCCGGCTGCGGCGTCTATGTCAGCCAGTCGGACAAGGGCGAGATCGTCATCGGCGGCGGCCTCGACCGCATTCCTTCCTATGCGCAGCGCGGCAATTTGCCGACGCTGGAGGCGGTGATTGCCGGCGTGCTGGAGATGTTCCCGATCTTTGGCCAGCTCAAGCTGATGCGGCAATGGGCAGGTATCGTCGACGTGGTGCCGGATTCCTCGCCGATCATCGGCCCCTCGCCGCTGCCCGGCCTGTTCCTCAATTGCGGCTGGGGCACGGGCGGCTTCAAGGCCATTCCCGCCGGCGGCACGCTGCTGGCGCAATTGCTAGCGTCAGGCAAACACAACGACATCAGCCGCCCCTTCGATCTCGATCGCTTCGCCAC
>NZ_RZPQ01001423.1:0-496 GCF_003999135.1 Mesorhizobium sp. M7A.F.Ca.CA.004.06.1.1
GAAGAGAGGTCGGCGACCAGAAGCTCCGCCCTGCCGCCGGTCGCTTCGATCCCGGTGACAACAGCCTTGCCGCGCGTCGCATCGCGGCCATGCACCAGCACACGGGCGCCCGCGGCGCCGAGCCGTTGCGCGACGACCCGGCCGACGCCATCGGTAGAGCCGGTGATGAGGATCGTCTTGTCTTTGAGTTCCATGTTCAGAGCCTCCGTTCTGTTGCTCTGAACCGAAGATGGGACAGTTGGCGCGGGCCAAACAGTTCAAACTTTATCCTGGTATCAATACTGCTATAATACCCGCATGGAGTCCCAACCCCACGCTGCCCCCACACATTCGGCTGAAGACAGCCGCCGGCGCGAACTCGGCGCCTTCCTGCGCTCGCGCCGCGAAAGGCTGACGCCCTCGGCCACCGGCATCGCCACCGGTCTCAGGCGGCGTACGCCGGGCTTGCGCCGCGAGGAGGTGGCGATGATCGCCGGTGTCGGCACCACCTGGTACA
>NZ_RZPQ01001424.1:0-492 GCF_003999135.1 Mesorhizobium sp. M7A.F.Ca.CA.004.06.1.1
ATCCAGCACCACCCGCCTGTAGAACGCGGTGAAATGCTCTTCGAGCCCCTCTGAGGACTGGGCAAACACAACGCGGTCGGCGCCACCATGAAGCGTCAGGATCGGCACCGTGATGATCTTGACCGCTGCTTGCCGGCGGGCGAGTTCGGCATAGCGGGGATCGGGCTCGGCCTCTTCCCATCGGACCCGATAGGAATGCAACGTCACATCCGCCCAGTCAGGATTTTCGAACGAACTCGCGACACCATCGAAAATAGCGTCGTCGAACCAGCCTGATGGACCCCAGCTGTCCCACTGGTATCTGGCGAATTCCTTGCCGTTGTTTCGTACGAACTCGGCGCCCCGTGCCGTCGCCATGAACCATTGATACCAAAATGCTTTCGCTTGTCCGGGCGCCGGCGTTGCTGGTTTGCCTGGTTGCCAGCCGAGCGACAGCGCAGCACAGCACTTGATGCGGTCCGGGAAAACCGACGCGAGCAGATAGGATATCCG
>NZ_RZPQ01001425.1:0-491 GCF_003999135.1 Mesorhizobium sp. M7A.F.Ca.CA.004.06.1.1
GTGTAGATCGAGGCGCCGTAGACGGTCTTGCCGTCGATCTCACGCTTCTGGAAGAACTCGGCGACCTGCTTCAACTGGTCGAAAGTGGTCGGCGGGCCGAGATCCCAACCGTACTTCTCCTTGAATTCCTTCTGCAGTTCCGGCTTGGAGAACCAGTCCTTGCGATAGGTCCAGCCGACGACGTCGCCCATGGCCGGCAGCGCCCAGTAGTTCGGCGTGTTCTTCGGCCATTCCGAATAGCCGACGACGGTTGCCGGCACGAAATCGTCCATGCTGATCTTCTCCTTGTCGAAGAAGTCGTTCAGCTTGACGTAGTGGCCGTTCTCGGCAGCGCCGCCGATCCACTGGCTGTCGCCGATGATCAGGTCGCACAATTTGCCGTGCGAGTTCAGCTCGTTGAGGAAACGGTCGGCATAGTTGGTCCATGGCACGAACTCGAATTTCATGCCGATGCCGGTTTCCTTGGTAAAATCCTTGGACAGTTCGACAAG
>NZ_RZPQ01001426.1:0-487 GCF_003999135.1 Mesorhizobium sp. M7A.F.Ca.CA.004.06.1.1
CCAAGCCGCTGTCCGGCGATGCCGCGAAAGCTGTCGATACAGTGACAGCCCTGCGCCTGCCTGTGGTCGCGATCGACCTGCCGTCGGGCGTCTCGGGAGCCAGCGGCGAAATATTGAGCAGGGCGTTTCGTGCCGAGGTCACCGTCACCTTCGCGCGGAAAAAGCCCGGCCACTTGCTGCTGCCGGGGCGCGGGCAATGCGGTGAGATCGTGCTCGCCGATATTGGCATCGGCGACGGCATCATCGCCCAGCTCGCCGTCTCGACCTTCGAAAATGTGCCGGATCTGTGGTTGCGGGAATTTCCGGTGCCGGCGGTGGACGCGCATAAATACAAGCGCGGCCATGTCGGCGTCTTTTCCGGCGGTCCCAGTGCTACCGGCGCGGCGCGGCTGTCGGCGATGGCCGCCGCCAGAAGCGGGGCAGGGGCGGTCACCGTGCTGTCGCCTGGCAATGCCATGCAGGTGAACGCGACACACCTCACCTCGAT
>NZ_RZPQ01001427.1:0-486 GCF_003999135.1 Mesorhizobium sp. M7A.F.Ca.CA.004.06.1.1
GGTCAGGACGATGCCGGCCGCCCTGATCGGCAGGATCATCATCAGCATCGCGCTGAAGAAATAGACAGCGGCAATCGGGATGAACACGCCGGCGTCGGCAATGCCGTCAAGGCGCCTGACGCCGATCGCGCCATAGGGATAGCCGTGCCTGGCCACAGCCAGGCTCAACGCCATGAGCAAGGCGGTCAGCACGGCGACCAGTGCGAAGGATGTGAGGGCTTTGCTCATGACGTTCCTGTCCCAGACGAATCAGACAGGAACGTTTTTAGCGGGCGGTCGTAAATTGCGGGTAAGCGAGGGCGCTGCCCTCGCCTGTTTCGATCGCAATCTGGTGACAAAGCCTATTCGGCGGCGATCCTGCCGGCCGAGCGGTTGGCCAGCACGAAGCCGACCTCGTCAACCGCCTGCGCCACACGCTTCAGGATCGCCTCGGAGCGCAGTACGCCGTCGGTGAAATCCTTGTCGGTGGCGTAGACGGCGGTCGGC
>NZ_RZPQ01001428.1:0-486 GCF_003999135.1 Mesorhizobium sp. M7A.F.Ca.CA.004.06.1.1
CGCCTGATGAGGTGATGGCGGCCGTGACATGACCGTTTTCGCCATCGAGCCTGGCGATGGAGGTGCCGGTGAGGATGCGCACGCCTGTCGCCTCCAGCCGTTGCCGGACGTGGCTCGCCACGATCGGCGCCACGGCGCGGCCGAGCAGCCGGTCCACCGCCTCGACCACTGTCACCGTGCGACCGGCGGCCCTCAACGTGGCTGCGATCTCCAACCCGATGAAACCGCCGCCGAGGATGACGACTTCGTCGCTTTGCGTGCTGAGGTCGCGGATCAGCCGCGCATCGGCCAGCGAGCGCAGCGACAGCACACCGGACAGGTCGGCACCGGGCAGCGGCAGCGTGCGCGGGCGCGAGCCTGTCGCCAGGATCAGGTGGTCAAAGGCCAGCGCACCACCGCCGGCAATATCCAAACTGCGGCGTCCGGCATCGATCCGATCGATCCTGACGCCGGGCCGGTAATCGATGGCGCTGCCGGTGTAAAAGG
>NZ_RZPQ01001429.1:0-480 GCF_003999135.1 Mesorhizobium sp. M7A.F.Ca.CA.004.06.1.1
GAGACAGGGCCTGGGCGAGGTCGTCGCGCAGCCGGCGCACCTTGGCTTCAGCATTCTCGCGCTCGGCGATTTCACCGGCAAGTGCGGTGTTGGAGCGGGTCAACTCGGCCGTTCGCGTGCTGACTCGGCTCTCCAGTTCGGCATTCATCCGCGCCAGCGCCTCCTGCCTCAGCCGTCGTGCGCGCTGGCGGCGGGTAAGCACGAAGGCAAGCAAGCCCATCAGCAGAAGCCCAAGCAGCGTGGTCAGGCGCGCCGTGTTGGCGGCCGATGAAAGAGCAGCGTCGGCGGGAGTGAGCAGCCAGAGACGCCAGCCAGGAACAGCAGCGGGCAAATCCTGCACCACCTCGACGAACTGGCGCGGTTTTCCCGCGTTGTCGATCGTCGCCAGGCCGTCACCAGCGCCGCGCCGGATCGGCAGCGGCTCGAAGCCTGCATCGGCCAATTGGAGATGCCCGTGGGCTGCGGCGGGGGCCTCCGCCG
>NZ_RZPQ01000142.1:0-9909 GCF_003999135.1 Mesorhizobium sp. M7A.F.Ca.CA.004.06.1.1
ACGGCCGGCTGAACGATGCGGACATCCAGGCTGCGTGAAGCTGGCGGTTCGGGAGCGCCAAGCCTGACATAGCCGAAGCCGACATGGGCGGCGGCGAGCATGACAAACAGTGCCGCGCCGAGGCGCAGGTGCCGACGTGCCGCCAGCAGTGCCGGCAGTGCGAAGACGAACACGGCGAGCGCGTTCATGCCGATCATGCCCGTCACCGAGACGCTCTGCATCAGCAGCGGCACGGGCATGGCCGCGTAGCCGACGGCATTCCAGGGAAAACCGGTGAACAGGAAATCGCGCAGCCATTCCGCCAACCCGAAGCCGAAGGCAAGGGCGGCGATGCGGCCAATGTCGTTGCTCCACAGCAGCCGGGCTACGATTGCAGCAAAGCCGTAGAAAAAGGCGAGCATGAAAGGAATGCCGACCACCGCGAAGGGGAGCGCCCAGGCAAAACTGACGGCCTCGACCAGCAGCGCCGAGCCGATCCACCAGAGGCCGGCGAGGAAATAGCCGAAACCGAACCACCAACCGACGGCAAAAGCCGGCCGCAGACGCCGGAACAGGCTGCCGGAAGCTTCGCCGGTGGCGCCGTCGAGCAGCCAGACCAGCAGCGGAAACGAGACGAAACAGGCGGCGAAGAAATCGTAAGGCGCCTGCCCAAGCACGGCAAAAGCGCCCGCGAGAAACGCCACGAGCGCACGCCGCCAACCCCAAAGCAGAATTATCCGGCCGGTGAGGCGCTCCATGCATACTTCCGAGTCGCGAATCAGGACACAAGATTTAACAGGCTGCGCTCCGCGCTCCAAACGGGCGGATGGCTGGCTGAGATGCACAGCTCCGGCCCTGCCCTACCGGTGCCAACCCTCGATTTGAACGCCGCCCAGCCGCTCGGCCTCCTCGCGCGGAACCGAACGGATGGTCTGCGTGAAGGTCCAGACATGGCCCTCGGGGTCGCGGGCACGATACTGGCGCTCGCCGTAGAACTGATCCGCCGGCTCCTGGATTATCTCAGCGTCGGTCGCCCGCGCCTGCTCGCAATGCGCATCCAGGCCGCCCTTCAGCCTGACATAGATCGACTGCGTGTTCCTGCCCGAGACCGAAGCCGGGCTGGCAACATAATCGCTCCATTCGGAATCGACGATGATGTAGCTGTCGCCGAATCGCATCTCTGCATGGACGAGTTTTCTCTCGGCATCGCTGACTACCATGCTGCGCTCGAAGCCAAATGCTGCTTCAAGCCAGTCCAGCTGCTGCTTCAAGCCAGTCCAGCGCGGCACGAGGGTCCTTGTAGAAGACACCGGACCCCAGACTTGGATGCTTGAACGGGTCGTCGACAGTCATCGGGCGAGCGTGAGGCTCACGCCTGTTCGGTGCGCGCGGTGGCGCGCCGGCGGCGCTCACCCTTCTGGCTCTGCACGATGCGCACGCGCTTGACGCGGCGCGGATCAGCATCGAGGACGTGGAATTCGAAGCCGGGTATGGCCTGCACCACCTCGCCGCGGGCCGGAACACGGCCAAGCGTGTTGAAAATCATGCCGCCGATCGTGTCGACATATTCGCCATGTTCACCGGCGGCGAAATCCCCGCCGATCATCTTGGCCACGTCGTCGATCTCGGCCTTGCCGTCGACGATGAACACGCCGTCGCCGCTCTGGGTGATCATCGGCTCGTCGTCGTCATGCTCGTCCTCGATGTCGCCGACCACCATCTCGACGATGTCTTCCAGCGAGGCGAGGCCGTCGGTGCCGCCATATTCGTCGATGACCAGCGCCATCTGGGTGCGCGTCGTCTGCATGCGGCCCATCAGGTCGGAGGCAAGCATCGACGGCGGCACGAACAGCACCGGGCGGATCAGATTGAGGTCGCCAATGGTGCGTGCGAGGTCGACCTGGGCAAGATCGAGAACCGTGGCAGCGGGGGTTTTCCTGGTCGTGCGGCCCTTCTTGACGCGCGCGATCTTGGTGATGTGGGCCAGCACGTCACGGATATGGACCATGCCGCGCGGATCATCGAGCGTCTCGGAATAGACCGGCATGCGGGAATGGCCGGATTGTTCGAAAGTGCCCAGGAGATCGCCGAGCGTCGTCGTGATTTCGACCCCCTGAATGTCGGCGCGCGGTACCATGACGTCCTCGACGCGCACTTCGCGCAGCCGCAGGATGTTGTTGAGCATGGCGCGTTCGCCGGGCGAGAAGGCGCCGGCATCGCTCGTCGTCTCGGCAAGCGCGCCGGCAATTTCCTCACGCAGGCTGGTTCCGTTGCGTTGCCGAAACAAGCCCAGAACGCGGTCGAACAGGGAGGGACCGGCAGGCAACGTCTCGCTGGCAGCGCTGCCAGCAGCAGAGGTACTGCTAGCGCCAGAGGTACTGTTAGCACCAGAGGTACTGTTAGCACCAGAGGTAACGGTACTCGGACTTGATCCCTCTTCCGACGTATCGGAAGCCTTGGTCGCACTGCCGGCGTCGGGGCGGGCGGCAGTTTCTGGTTTGTCGTTCATCGTCGTCCGGTCAATTGATCAGATGTAGTTACGCGTAGGGGTCGGGAATGGCAAGCCTTGCAAGCGCCGTGCGTTCGACGGCTTCCATCGCCTCGGCTTCAGTGTCGGTCTCGTGATCGTAACCCAGCAAATGCAGCAGGCCGTGGATGACGAGATGGGTGATATGGTTCTCGACAGGCTTGTCTTCCAGTGCCGCTTCACGCGCGACCGTCTCGGCGGCGAGCACGATGTCGCCCAGCATCGGCGGCAACGGTCCGCCTTGCACAAACGGAAAAGCCGGGAAAGACAAGACATTGGTCGGCTTGTCCTTGCCGCGCCAGCCGGCGTTGAGAACCCGGACATGGGCGTCGTCGGTAAAAACGAGGCTGAGTTCGGAACGGCCCGCCACGCCGGTTTCGGCAAAAGCCGCCTTGACGGCGCGATCGACCAGCCGCGTCAGGCTTGCCTCGTCGGGCCAGTTGCCCGCCTCAACCGATATGTCGATGTCGACGGGAACATTCCCGTCGCCGGATGTTATGTCCTCAGGCATGAAGCCGCATCGTCAACATCAATTCTCGGCGCCGAGGCCGCGCGCCAGCTTGGCGTCCCGGTCGTAGGCCCTGACGATTTCCGCCACCAGCGGATGGCGGACCACATCGCCGTCGTTGAAGCGCACGGTGACCGCGCCCGCCACGCCGTCCAGCACCCGCAAGGCTTCGACCAGTCCCGATTTGGTGTTCGAGGGAAGGTCGATCTGGGTCGGATCGCCGGTGACGATCATGCGCGAATTTTCGCCCAGACGCGTCAGGAACATCTTCATCTGCATCGGCGTGGTGTTCTGCGCCTCGTCGAGGATGACGGCGGCATGCGCCAGCGTGCGGCCGCGCATGAAGGCGAGCGGCGCGATCTCGATCACTTCGGCGGCAATGGCGCGCTCGACTTTGTCGGCGGGCATCATGTCGTAGAGCGCGTCATAGAGCGGCCGCAGATAGGGATCGACCTTCTCCTTCATGTCGCCGGGCAGGAAGCCCAGCCGTTCGCCGGCCTCGACCGCAGGCCGAGAGAGAATGATGCGCTCGACCATGCCGCGCTCGAGCAGCATCGCCGCATGGGCCACCGCCAGATAGGTCTTGCCGGTGCCGGCCGGGCCGATGCCGAACACCAGTTCCGACCGTTCCAGCGCCCGCATATAGGCGTCCTGGTTGAGTGAACGGGCATAGATCGTCTTCTTGCGGGTGGCGATCTGGGCGGCGGAAACCTTGCCCTTGCGCTCCAGCGTCGGCAGGGTCAGCTGATCGTCGGCGGCGATCGCCATGCGCACGGCGCCGTCGACGTCGGACTGGCCGATATCGACGCCTTTCTGGAGAATGCCGTAGAGGTTGTCCAGGGCGCGGCGCGCCTGCTCGGCGGCCGACGCCGAACCCTTGATGGTCAGCTGGTTGCCGCGTGAGCGGATGTCGACGCCAAGCTTCTGCTCCAGCCTGGCGAGGTTTTCGTCGAACTGACCATAAAGGGCGCTGGCAAGCTTGTTGTTGTCGAAAGTCAGAACGATGTGCGCCATGTCAGAAGCCCCAGATGCCGGTACCGGGGGCAGGTTCTTCAGCTCTGCTGCGCTCAACCGTCTCTCCTCATCTGCCGAGACCCTCAGGCCAATTCGGCGAACAGGCTGTTGTAGCCCGTCTTCGTGATTCGCACCTGGATAATGTCACCGATTTCGCCGGCCTTTTCATCAACAATAACCGGCTGCAGCCAAGGCGAGCGGCCAACCTTCTGGCCGGCCTGACGGCCGGGCTTCTCGATCAGCGTGTCGATGGTGGTTCCGACGAGGCTCAAACCAAAATCCTGCTGCTGCTTCACAAGCAGAGCCTGTAGTCTCTGCAAGCGCTCGTCCTTGACCATTTCCGGCACATGGTCGGCCATTTCGGCGCCCGGCGTGCCCGGACGCGGCGAATATTTGAACGAAAAGGCCGAGGCGTAATTGACCTGGCGCACCAGCTCCATGGTCGCCTCGAAATCCGCCTCGGTCTCGCCGGGAAAGCCGACGATGAAGTCGCCGGAGAGCGCGATGTCAGGCCGCGCGGTACGGATGCGGTCGAGCAGCGCCAGATAATCCCTGGCCGTGTGCCGGCGATTCATCGCCTTGAGGATGCGGTCGGAGCCGGATTGCACCGGCAGATGCAGATAGGGCATCAACGCCGGCAGATCGCGATGGGCCGCTATCAGTTCGTCATCCATGTCGCGCGGGTGGCTGGTGGTGTAGCGCAACCGCGCCAGCCCGGGGATTTCGGCCAGCCTGAACAGCAGGCGGCCAAGGCCCCACTCCTGACCGCTCCCGCCCTGGCCATGCCAGGCATTGACGTTCTGGCCGAGCAGCGTCACTTCGCGCACGCCGGCTTCGGCCAGGCGCTCAGCCTCCGCGACAATCTGCGCCACCGGCCGGGAGACTTCGGAGCCCCTTGTGTAGGGCACAACGCAGAAGGTGCAGAACTTGTCGCAGCCTTCCTGCACGGTGAGGAAGGCGGTGACGCCGCGCTTGATGACCTCGGCGCGCCTGGGCTGCGGCAGGTGCTCGAACTTGTCTTCGATGGCGTAGTCGGTCTCGACGATCTTTTCGCCGCCGCGCACCCGCGCCAGCACGTCCGGGAGCCGGTGATAGGTCTGCGGACCGATGACCAGGTCGACGGCCGACGAACGGCGGATGATCTCGGCGCCTTCAGCCTGCGCCACGCAGCCGGCGACGCCGACCAGCATCTCACGGCCGGCCAGGGCACGCTCGGCTTTCATGGCGCGGATACGGCCGAGCTCGGAATAGACCTTTTCGGCCGCCTTCTCCCTGATATGACAGGTGTTCAGCAGCACCAGGTCGGCCTCGCCAATGGCATCGGTCGCGGAATAGCCGTCGGCAGCCAGCGCATCGGCCATACGCTGTGAATCATAGACATTCATCTGGCAGCCATAGGTCTTGATGAAGACTTTTCTCGCTGCCGCGGGAAGCACCGCCGGCTGTCCAGCCGTAGTGCCGATGTCGTCGCTTTCTATCGTGTTCAAGTCCATAAGGCGGCTTCTAACGCCTTTCCGTGACAAAAAACAGACGATTCTCGGCCCGCGCCAGCAAGAGCGTGCCGGAGCTACCGGCTCGGCCGCGGGTCGGCAAGCGCCGCCTGCATCATCTCACGCACCTGGCTTTCCATCAGTTTCGACGTCTCCTTGCGGTTCGAACCCTTGGAGAAGGCGATTGCCTCGCCGAAATGCACCTCGACGTCGAGCGCGCCCTCAGCGAGCAGAACCTTGAGATGCGGCATCAAATCCTCATCGCCGATCCAGGCGGCAAGCGGGCGATGCCGGCGGCCGAGCGGCACGCCGTGCAGACGCGTATAGGCGATCGCCACCGGCTGGATGAACACCTGTTCCGCCGCGCCTTCGGAAATCGCCATCGAGGCGGCGCCGAACAGCGTGCTCTTGAACGGCAGGACCATATTGCCGTCGCCGGTCGAGCCCTCGGCAAACAGCACCATCGCATCGCCCTTGGCCATGCGGCTGGCAATCTCGCTTGCCTGGTCGCCCGACGAACGCTTGCGCTCGCGCTCGATGAACACGGTGCGCTGCAGCTTCGACAGCATGCCGATCAGCGGCCAGCCTTCCATATCCGCCCTGGCGATGAACTTTACGTCGGCAAAAGAGCCGAGCACCATGATGTCGGTCCAGGAGATGTGATTGGACGCCACCAGCAGCGGGCGCTTGTCGGACAGCGCTCCCTTGACATGGATGCGCATGCCGAGCGCCCTGACGATCAGCCTGTGCCAGACCTTGAGGATGAAGGTTTCCGGCCACCAGCCGGTCTTCATCGACAGTATCTGTAGCGGCACGAGGACCAGCGAACCGGCGACAACGAGGCCCAGCGCCAGGAAAATCCTGATTTTCTTGATCATCGCCCCATCCCGGCCGTCTCGCTAGCGAAGATCGCGGCGCATGACAAGCGCGCCGGTCGGTCCGTGTTCGGCCGATCTGTAGTAATTCGGCCGCTTGCCGACCTCGCGGAAGCCCAGCCGACGATAAAGCGCGATCGCCGCGACATTGGTCTCGTCGACCTCGAGGAACAGCGCTTCGGCGCGCTGCGCGTGCAGTTCGCGCAACACCGCGTCCATCAATTGCCAGCCCAGCCCCTGGCGACGATGCGATCGCGCCACCGCGACGGTCAGGATCTCGCCCTCGCCTGCCGCAAGCCTCGCCAGCACGAAGCCGGCGGGCGGCTTGGAGCCCTGTCCGGTTTCGCGCGCGGCATAGCCGAACACGGTGTCCTGTTCGAGCAGGGCGGCGAATTCGCCATCGGTCCAGGGGCGGACAAAGTCCTCGCGATGCAGCAGCGAGACCGCCGGACTGTCGGCGATCCTCAGCGGCTCGAGCGCGTAGTCCCGGCGGCGTGGTTGGAGAAAAGGTATGCGCATTTATCTTTCTTGCCTTGATAGAATAAAGCCAGCCTGCGGCTTGGCGTCGGCGCCGCGTATATAGAGTGGTTTCGGCCGTTCGCCCGCGCCCTTGGCGGCAGCCAGGCGGGCGTAGGTGACAATGTCGGCGGTGGCTGTCCGAGGGCCGACATCAAATTCGCGCCCGGCCGATGCGCTGATGAGCGCTGCCGCGGTGCCGGCAAGCACCGGAGACGTTTCCTTCGCCATAGCCACCACGTCAGCCAGCGTGGCCGCGGCCGGACCGTAAGTCAAGACTAACCTTTCGTCGTAAAAGGCCGCGTGGATCTCTTCACGGCCGGCATCGAGCGCCGCCAGCACGGCGCGACCGGGAAATGCCGCTGCTGCTTCGACGGCCAGCGCCTCCAGTGTCGTCACCCCTATTGCCGGTATCTTCAGCGCCAGCGCCAGGCCACGCGCGGTCGAGACGCCGACGCGCAGACCGGTGAAAGAACCGGGGCCGACAGAGACGGCGATGGCGCCAAGACCTGCATAGTCGGTTGCGCTTGCCTCCAGCGCTTCGGCGATGACCGCCATCAGTTGCTCGGCATGGCCCTTGCCGAGATCGAGCACCTGACGGCCAAGCTCCTGCTTCGCCGTCGCGTCATAGACGCAAGCGGCGCAGAGATTGGCGGCACAGTCGATGGCAAGCAATTTCATGAGGCAACCGGTTCGAAAAACAATTCCCTGTGCCCGCCACGGCCCGCCACCGCAAGGGGATAGTGCATAATTCGTTAAGCGGCTTCGCTTGTAGCCTATGCGGCCTGTTCGATACGCAGCATGTGGTTGTCCCAGACATAGTCCGGTTCGGAGCGTGTCGCACCGCTGCCCTCGACGATCTCGCCGGCGCCGGTGGTGGCCATGAAGCCGGTTCCATCGGGCGCCACGCCGCAGACCTCGACCAATGCGCTGTTCGCAACGACCCGGCCGCTGGCCGCATCGATCACGACGAGCGAGTTGCCTTCCGGCGAGGAAACGGCGACGGTTCCGGCAGCCCAATTGGCGGCTACCGAGCCTATGTAGTTGCGGAAGCCGGACAAAACGTCCTGCGGCATGTCCAGCAACTGCAGCTCCTTGCCGCGCGCGGCGCGACCGACCAGCAACGGTCGATCGGTGCCCGGCCCCCTGTACTGGCAGCCGAACCAGACGCTTCCGGACCGATCGGTGTCCATGTGGCGGATCGACAGCTGATGCAGTGCGGCCGGCAATTCGTGCTTCTCGATAAGATCGCCGGTGACGCGGTCTATCAGCACATAGGACGGCTTCATGGTTGCAATGTTGAGCTCGGCGCGGCCGTAATCCGGATGGGTCTCGATGCCGCCATTGGCAACCGCGATCGTCCTGCCATCGCCCAGGAGCAGAAGCTCGTGCGGACCCATGCCATAGGTCGGGAATTCGCCGACACGGCTGAATTTGGCCCGCGCATCGTAGACGCCGACGACGCCGGCGGCGTTGTCGAAGTCGTTTTCGGTGGCATAGAGCAGCGCACCGTCGGCCGAGAACACGCCATGGCCGAAGAAATGCCGGCCGGCGATGCTGGCGATGGTCAGCGGCGCGTCACGGCCCGAGTGATCGAAAACCACGGCGAAGGTGCCGGGCTGACGCGCGAAGACCACCGAGCGTTTCGATATGGGATCGAAGGTGACATCGTGGCCGCGATCGGGCAGGTCGATCGCATGCAGGACCTTGCCGGCCTCGGACAGGACGGCAGCGCCAAAGCTGCCGTCGCGTTTGACGAAAGCCGTGGCGAAGACGGCGTCGGCCACAAGCGTGGTTGCCCAGGCCGAGGGCGTCATCGTCGCCATGAAGCCAACGCCTGCAGCTCTCAGGAAATCGCGGCGATCTATCAGAGGGGTTTTCAAGGATCAATCTCTCTTCTTGAGCATGATCTTTTCCGAAAACCGGCTTCCACTTTTCGGGATCATGCTCAGTCCCCATCCAGCGAGGAGAAGCCTGCGGTCAGTCCGAATTCGGCGGTCAACCTGGTGCCAATCAAGGCCGAGAGGCTGGAGGTGATCAGCGCGAAATGATCGAGCTTGTCACGCAGCGCCGGATCGGCAAGCGCCTTGTCGATTGGACCGCTGACCGCCTTGGCGGTGGCGACACCGTTGACCAGCTGGATGTGGATCGATTCGGCCATCCAGCGCGCATCGGTCTGCAGGGCATCGCCCAGCTTCGAGGCCTGGAACAGCGTATCGATGCCGGAGAGATTGCCGGCCAGTGACGCGGTGGTGTTTTGCGAGCGCCAGTAGATTGCCTGTTTCGGCTTGTCCGCATCCGGCTTGCCGCCGAAAAACCCTTTCAGGCGCACGTCGCGCACCATTTCGAGCTCATTGATGAAGACGCCGACCAGTTCCGTCACCGCTTCGTTGCCGTCGCGGTAAAGTGGGTTCTGCGGCCCCGGATTGGCCCAAAGCGCTGCAAAGCCGTCCGGCTTGTTCCAGGCGGCGCTGACCTCACCGGCCATGGCTTCGATGTTGCCGGCAACCGCCGCGCCATATGCGCAGCGGTAGGGATCATCCTTGCCGGCAAGTGCATCGGCGCCGTCGCCGTAAAGAACGAATTCGAGCGCGCCCAGCCCCTGCATGGCAACGCTCTTGCCGGCCAGTTGTGCCGGATCGGTCGCGGTCGGATCCTTGTCGGACAGCGCCGCCTGTACCTGTTTCAGGCCGATGCTCTTGCGATCCGGCCAGAACAGCATGCGCTCCAGCCGGTTGTTCTCCTTGATCGGTCCGAAGCCGATGATTTCGGCTGACGACCAGGCATAGACGGTGGCGGAGAATTCGGCGCGTGCGGCATCGAGTTCTCCTTGCGAGGGCGTGACGCACAGCTCGCGCATGGATCCGGTCAAGGCTTCCGCATGCTCGTGCAGGCCGGCATAGGCCGGGCGGACGAAGCCATCGATCGCGCGCTGGATGATATCGGAGGCTTTGACCGCCGCCGACGCAGGGACAACGCCCAGCAGGGCCAGCGGAAGAA
>NZ_RZPQ01001430.1:0-477 GCF_003999135.1 Mesorhizobium sp. M7A.F.Ca.CA.004.06.1.1
TTCCCGTTCACCGTGCGGGAAGTGGTCAAGCTCGGCCTTGTCGGCGGCCGCTCAGGCGTCTTGCCGGGCGAGGATGCGCGGCTGCCGGAACGGGCGCTGGCGCGTGTCGATCTCGACGGCTTTGCCGGCCGTTTCTACCAGGAGCTTTCGGGCGGCGAGCAACAGCGCGTTCAGCTCGCACGCGTGCTGAGCCAGGTCTGGGCACCGGTGCTCGACGGCAAGCCGCGCTTTCTGTTCCTCGACGAGCCGGTTTCCAGCCTCGACATCAAGCACCAGCTGATCATCATGAACATTGCCCGCGACTTCGCCAGAAGGGGCGGCGGCGTGGTCGCCATCCTGCACGACCTCAATCTGACGGCCATGTATGCCGACCGGATCTTCGTCATGCATCGCGGCCGGCTGGCCGCCACCGGGTCGCCGCGGGATGTGCTGAGCGATGACCTGATCGAAAAAGTGTTCGACTGCCGGCTCAGGGTC
>NZ_RZPQ01001431.1:0-477 GCF_003999135.1 Mesorhizobium sp. M7A.F.Ca.CA.004.06.1.1
GCTTCGGCGTGCCGCTCGCGCGGATCGGAAGATGTCGCGGGCGGCACGCCGAAGCGGCTCTGCTGGCCTATCAGTGGGTAGCGCGAAAACGGTCGCCAACCCTCGACCACGCGTCAGATCAGAAGCCGAAACCGCTGAGACCAGGATGGTCGTCGGGGCGACGACCCAAAGGCCAATGCAACTTGCGTTCGGACTCCGCGATTGGATGTTCGTTAATGCTGGCGATCCGGCGGCGCATCAGCCCTTCCGTATCGAACTCCCAATTTTCGTTGCCGTAGGCCCTGAACCATTGGCCGCTGTCATCATGGTATTCATAGGCGAAGCGGACAGCGATCCGGTTTCCCGCAAACGTCCAAAGTTCCTTTACCAGCCGGTAATCGAGTTCTTTGTTCCATTTGCGGGTGAGAAAAGCCTCGATGGCTTCCCGGCCTGTCACGAACTCGGCGCGATTACGCCAGGCACTGTCAACCGTATAGG
>NZ_RZPQ01001432.1:0-475 GCF_003999135.1 Mesorhizobium sp. M7A.F.Ca.CA.004.06.1.1
GCTGCCTATCGGGCGGGCAAGCTGCCTCATGCACTGATCTTCTCCGGACCGGTCGGCATCGGCAAGGCGACGCTCGCCTTCCACCTTGCGCATCATCTGTTGAAGCACCCGGATTTTGCGAACGCGCCGGAAAGCCTTGCCGCTCCCGATCCGGCGTCGTCGCTGTTCCGCCAGATCGCAACCGGGGCGCATCCTTCCGTGCTGCATCTGACCCGGCCGTTGAACGACAAGACCAAGAGTTTCAAGACAGTCGTCACCGTCGATGAGATCCGCAAGGTCAGCCGCTTCCTGTCGCTGACCTCGCACGACGGCAGCTATCGGGTGGTCATCGTCGATCCCGCCGACGACATGAACACCAATGCCGCCAATGCGTTGCTGAAAAATCTTGAAGAGCCGCCGGCACGGACGCTGTTCATCCTGATTGTCCACGCGCCGGGCAGCCTGCTGCCGACGATCCGGTCGCGCTGTCAGGTGG
>NZ_RZPQ01001433.1:0-475 GCF_003999135.1 Mesorhizobium sp. M7A.F.Ca.CA.004.06.1.1
GGGATCAGCCATTTGGTGGCGAAGCTCGGCGTCACGCTGATCGTCAGCCGCGCCGGCTCGGGACGAAGCAGCAGCGTCGCCTCCGAGATCAGGTCGAAGGCGCGGCGGATATTGGGGACATAGGCGCGGCCCTCATCGGTCAGCGCCAGGCCGCGCGGCAGCCGCTCGAACAGCTTTGTGCCGAGATCGGCTTCCAGCCCGCGAATGTGCTGGGCGACCGCCCCTTGCGTGACATTGAGCTCTTCGGCGGCGATGCGGAAGTTGAGATGACGCGCCGAGGCTTCGAAGGCGCGCAGCGCATTCAACGGCGGCAGGCTGAGGAAGGCTTCGGGCATGCAGGAGTTTTTCTACAGGTTGATTTCAGGCATTCTGGTTCGAACCAGCGGGGAAAACCAGCTATATCAACGCTCAGCTCCCGAAAACACCGCTTGCGGTGCCCGCAAACCCTGAGAGGAAAATCCGATGAGTGTAGAAA
>NZ_RZPQ01001434.1:0-472 GCF_003999135.1 Mesorhizobium sp. M7A.F.Ca.CA.004.06.1.1
GCGCTGATCGCCTCACGCGCACGCAACGTGGTGCGCAATCCCAAGGCGATCCGCATCTTCAACCGCACCGGCGGCACGCTGCTGGTCGGCGCCGGCATCGCCACGGTGGCGATGCGCTCCAGCAATTAGGCTCTCTGTCTGACCATGACCCCGAAACTGTTTTTCGGGATCATGGCCAGCCTTACCATTTGACGCTGAACCCCAGATTGCCTTCGAGGATCCGACGCTCGTCGCCGCCGAGATTGGTGGTGTAGTCGCCGGTGGCGAAGATGCTGACCTTGTCCGTCACCTTGGCGATCACACCGCCGCCGAACTCGAACGAGGTCGATCTGCCCTCGGTGGAGATATCGGTGGTGTCGAAATTGACATGGCTCGTGCCGCCGAAATCGTGCCAGATGTTGGCCTTGAGGTACGGCTGCAGCGCCATGCCATTGATCGTTGTTTCGCCTTGCAGCCGTGCGCCGAGCCGGCC
>NZ_RZPQ01001435.1:0-471 GCF_003999135.1 Mesorhizobium sp. M7A.F.Ca.CA.004.06.1.1
TTGTAGATGGTGATCTCGAGGCCGACTGCCTTGCCGCTCGCCAAGGCAAGCCGGAGCGCGGCCGTTAACTCGTCCCACGACAACCCGCCTGGCACGCGAAAATCGACAGCCGGCATGATGACATCGTCGAGACAGTCGGCGTCGAGATGGATGAAGAAGCCGTCCAATTCCGCTCTCGTCAGGTGATCGACCGCTTCGCGTGCGGCGGCCTCGATGCCCGTCGCGCGCACAGCGGGAAGGTCAAGCACCTTGAGCTCCTCGGGGAGCGGCTGGCTTCCGTACTCCTCCTGATCCTTGTGATCGCGATACGCGAAGGCGACAGCGTCTTCAGGGCGGACCAGAGGACCGCGACCTTCGATGTCGGTCAGAAGCGAGGGACCGTAGCCGGTGACGAAGGCGAGGTCCATCGAGGCACCCTCACCATTGGGTTCCGCCTCTGGCTGGAAGAAATCGGCGTTGCCGTCAATGAAG
>NZ_RZPQ01001436.1:0-471 GCF_003999135.1 Mesorhizobium sp. M7A.F.Ca.CA.004.06.1.1
ATGCTGCCGTGCAGTGCCTTGTCCGGGGCGTCGACGCGGTAGCTGTCGAGCAGCGCGTCAAGTGTCCCGGCCTGCCTCAAGATGGCCTTGCCCGCGCCGCTCGCGGCAAAGACCGTGCCGGCCATTCGCTCAGCCTCGGGCCATCGCCGCAAGTCGCCGCCATAGGCCTGGGCCAAGACGGCAAAGCGCCTGGCATCCATTGCGGGTTCGTTCCTGGATCCTTCAGCCATGTGTCGCCCCCTTGCCCGTCGGCGCCGGGCGCCAAGCGGCACCAGCAAGGCGCAATGGCCGTGGTGCGTTGGTGCTTGCCCGGTGCTTACTCATCGGCGCCATCCCCCGCCAGGATCGCCTGCAGCGACCGCCGGCCGCGCGCAAGCAGGCTCTCCAGGGCATCGACGCTGATCTGCAAGGTCGCTGCCGCCTCGATATTGGACATCTCCTGATAGTAGACCAGAACGATGGCTTCGCGCT
>NZ_RZPQ01001437.1:0-470 GCF_003999135.1 Mesorhizobium sp. M7A.F.Ca.CA.004.06.1.1
GTCCTGATGGGGCTCTCGGCCAAGGCGCCGGACCCAGGCCATCAAAAGCCGCAGCTGATCCTGTGGCCCGAAACCTCGGTGCCTTTCCTCTTCACCGAGCGTCCGGACGCATTGACGGCGCTGGGAGACATGCTCGGATCCGGCCAGATGCTGATTGCCGGCGTCGTTCGCGAGGAAGGCGGTTCGGCCGCGAATGCCGACAGCCGTTACCACAACTCCGTGGTGGCGATCGACGACAAGGGTGAAATCTCCGACGCAGTCGACAAGGTTCACCTGGTGCCGTTCGGCGAATACCTGCCTTTCGCCGATCTGCTCCAGCGTTTCGGCATCGAGCAACTGGTTGCCGGGCCGATGAGTTTCGCGGCCGGCAATGAGCGGCACGCCATCACGCTGCCCGATGGCATCCGTGCGCTGCCATTTATCTGTTATGAGGTGATCTTTCCCGATCTTGTGGCAGTTGACGCTGCGTC
>NZ_RZPQ01001438.1:0-470 GCF_003999135.1 Mesorhizobium sp. M7A.F.Ca.CA.004.06.1.1
ATGCTGGCGCAGGTGCTGGAGGTCCAGGGCGCGACGGTATCGAAAGCCGGCTTTGCGGATATGGAGCCCGCCAGCATTCGCCGCCTTGAGCTCGAAACCGTCGACACTGTCGTGGTCGGATTCCTGAACCGGGATTCCGTCAAGCACGCCCGTTTTCTGGTTCGCCGGCTGAAGCGTGCCAAGGCCGCACTTCGGGTGGGAATCGTGTTCTGGTCGGAGACCGGCAGCGAGGACAAGGAGACGGCCGACAAACTGGCCCGTGACTTGAACGCGGATTTCGTGGCGCATGGCATGGTCGACGCCGTGCTGGGCGCGCTCTCAAACGAGCCGCCGGTCGCTCTCAAGCTCGTCGCCAAACGGCGCATGCGGCGACAGCGGGCCGCGTCCAAGAAGGTTACGGCGGCAGCGGCGGATTAGGCCCTGCCTTTGCCTTTTTCGGCAATGTCGGGGTCGACAAGCCAGGCACGAAT
>NZ_RZPQ01001439.1:0-468 GCF_003999135.1 Mesorhizobium sp. M7A.F.Ca.CA.004.06.1.1
TCGCGGCGCTTGCCCGCGACGGCGCCGCCAAGGCGGTCGAGAACCTGCCGTTGACGTTCGTCTTCTCGCGCCCCGACGGCGTCGAGGACCGCCGCATCGTCAGTGACGGCGCTTCGGCCGGTGGCCATGCCGTCGACCTGCCGCTCGAACCCAACGCCATGCGAGGCACCTGGTCGGTGTCGATATACACCGATCCCAAGCAGCCGGCCGTGGCCAGCCACATGTTCCTGGTCGAGGATTTCGTGCCGGATCGCATCGAATTCGACATGAAGGCCGACAAGCAGGAAATCGCCCAGGGCGAAACCGCCAACATCGACATTGACGGCCGCTTCCTCTATGGCGCGCCGGCGGCGGGCCTGGCGCTGGAAGGCGAACTGACGCTGTCGACGTCGCGCGACTGGGACCGCTTCCAGGGCTTTTCCTTCGGTCTCGCCGACGAGCAGTCGGCCGAACCCACGGTCACTCCCC
>NZ_RZPQ01000143.1:0-9884 GCF_003999135.1 Mesorhizobium sp. M7A.F.Ca.CA.004.06.1.1
CGCGAACGGCGCGGCTTGTCCTCGACCTTGGCTTCCTCGACGCGCTCGACCACCGGCGCCTGTTTGGCCTCGGGGCCGGCATAGGTGGCTTCGAGATCGATGATCTCACGCAGCAGGATTTTGGATTCGTTGAGTTCGTCGCGCCAGATGATGATGGCCTGGAAGGTCAGCGGGCTTTCGCACAGACCCGCGATCATCGTCTCGCGGCCGGCCTCGATGCGCTTGGCGATGGCAATTTCGCCCTCGCGCGACAACAGCTCGACCGAGCCCATCTCGCGCAGATACATGCGCACCGGATCGTCGGTGCGATCGGTCGGTTCTTTCTTGGTGGTGGTGGCGGCGACCGCGGTGCCGGTCTGCTCAGCCAACTCGTTGGCGTCTTCCTCGGCATCGGCCGCGGTGTCGGCGGCCTCGGGCTCCTCGCCCTGCTCGTCGTCCTCGACCACGTTGATGCCCATGTCGGACAGCATCGCCATCGTGTCCTCGATCTGCTCGGAGGTCACTTCCTCTGAGGGCAGCACCGAATTCAGCTCGTCCATGGTGACATAGCCGCGCTTCTTGGCGGCCTTGATCATCTTCTTGACAGCATCATCGGAAAGGTCGAGCAGAGGGCCATCGGTGGCGCCTTCGCGTTCGGTTTCGACCTCTTCCTTTTCCTTTGTCGCCATAGTCTTTATCTTCTCCTAGCGGCCGAACTTCAAAGCCGCGTAAGCTGTCGGACCAGTCAAATCGGGTGCGCTCGCTTATGAAACGCGCTTCACCGGGCCAGTAACTGCATCAACTCGTTTCGTTTGGTGTATGTCGTTGCCCAAATCGGGTTTCCCCTTTTGGGCGACATGCATTAAGTCCAGATTAACCCTGATATCTGTGGCAGGCGGGCTGCCTGTCCAGTGACCAGTACCTCACATCGCTTATTTCCCGTCGACGCGGGTTCGGGTTAACGTTTCGAATCGTCCTGATTCCGCCAATCTGCCAGAAGGTCAAGCGCCTCTCGCATGATTCGCATGAAAAAAGCGAATCAATTACCCGACTTAGCCCGTTACGCGCCATTTGGACGCGCAACGACGCTTTCTCAATTCACTCGCTTCCAACTAAGCTCGCCCAGCCCTGCCCGAGGAGACGCCAAACCCTTCGATCAGCGCTTCCGTGGCCTGCACATCCTGGAATTGCGCCTGAATTTCGATCAGATGCCGGTAGTTTTCGTCTGTGGGATCGGTGGCGAGCGCCGCTTCCGCCTGTTTCAGCTCCTTATGTAAGGTGCGCGCGCTGCGCTGCAAGTGCAGCGCCTGGCTGAAAGCATCGCGGGCATCTTCAAGGGCGGCGGTCTCCAGCGCCGGCCATTGCCGCATCCGCCGGATCAGCCCGACGGCCCGCTCCCAGATATCGGCACAGCCGGCGCGTTCGATCGTCGCAATCACCGCCTGACGGTCATTGGCCATGTCATGCGCCATCGCATCGAGGATTGCCGCATGCAGCCGCCTCAGGTCGGAGTTGGCGAGATCGAGGAACTCGATATGGGCGAAATTCTCGTCGATCAGCGCCGGATGGTTGATCAACGCCACGATGATCGTCGCCTCGCGCACCGACATCCCCTCGCCGCCGCGTTTGACCAAAGCCGACTGGCCGAGGCTTTCGGTGATCGCAATGCGGCCGCCACCGCCTTTGGCGAACTGCCCGCCGGGCGCGGCCGTCTTGCCCTGGCCCTGTTTCCAGTCCTGCCGACCTTGACGCCCACTGCGCTGCGAGCCGAAGAAGCTCAGCACACGCTCGCGCATCTCCTGCTGGTAGTGGTAGCGCAGGCTTTCGTCGCGGATGCGGCTGGTCAGCTCGCGCAGCGTCTTCTCGAGTTCGGCCCGCCGCTCCGGCGTATCGAAGACGCCGCCCGCCGTCTCACGCATCCACAAAAGGTCGACCAGCGGCCGCGCCTCGGCCAGCACGCGACGAAACGCATCCGGTCCTTCGGCCTTGACCAGATCGTCGGGATCCTTGCCTTCCGGCAGCAGCGCGAAGCGCGCCGAACGGCCGGCCTGCACAGATGGCAGCGCCATGTCGGCGGCCCGCCACGCTGCCTTCAGCCCGGCCTTGTCGCCGTCGAAGCACAGCATCGGCTCCGGCGCCATGCGCCAGAGCAGTTCGAGCTGGTTCTCGGTAAGCGCGGTGCCGAGCGGCGCCACGACATTCTCGAAGCCGGCCTGCGCCAGCGCGATCACGTCCATATAGCCTTCGACGGCGATGACCGTGCCGCCCTTGGCCAAGGCCTTGCGGGCGCGGGCGAAATTATAGAGTACGTTGCCCTTGTGGAAGAGCTCGGTGTCAGGCGAGTTCATGTATTTGGCCAGCGCGTCCGGCTGCAAAGCACGGCCGCCGAAGGCGATGATCTTGCCCCGGGAATCCGGAATCGGGAACATGATGCGGTCACGGAACCAGTCATAGGAAACCGGGATGTCGTCGCCGTGGCGTACCAGTCCACAAGCCTCGATGTCGGCCTTGGGCACGCCCTTGGCGGCGAGATGCTCCTTCAGCGCATTGCGGCTGTCGGGCGCAAAACCGAGCCGGAACGATTGCTGCGTCGCCGGCGTCAGTCCGCGGTCGCGCAGATAGGCACGCGCCTTGGCGCCTTCCGGCCCCTGCAGCCGTTCCTGGAAGAAGGTGGTGGCCATCTCCATGACGTCTGTCAGGCTGGCGCGTTCCTTTTCGCGCCGCTCCTCCTGCGCATCGCGAACCGGCATCGGCACACCGGCCATGTCGGCGATCTTTTCGACCGCTTCGGGAAAGCTCATCCCATCGAGTTCGGTGAGGAACTTGAAATGATCGCCCGAAACCGAACAGCCGAAACAGTGATAGCGGCCCTTTTTGTCCTCGCAGTGGAAGGACGGGCTCTTCTCGCCATGAAACGGGCAGCACGCCCAATAGTCGCCGCGCGGCGCGTTGGTTTTCTTCCTGTCCCACGCAACGCGCTGGCCGATCACCGATGAAATCGGCACGCGGTCGCGTATCTCGTCGAGGAAGGCGGGTGGAAAGCGCATCGGGGAACTCGTTTCCCGATTATATAATCATACCCGCGAAATCCGACGACCCTTAATGCGGGCCATACCCGGTTTCCACAGGCAAAAGAGGCGGCCGTTGCGGGCCGCCTCTTTCCAATATCCGCCTGGGGAGCGATCAGTGCGCGGCAAGCGCGCCGAAAATGACGCCGGAGAGCACACCGACCAACACATAGTCGTTGCCGACGCGGATCCATTCCTGGCCGCGGCCGGGACGATGCAGGCCGTAGCGGCCGTAGTCGCGGATCGGCTGGTGCTGTCTCCAGCCTGAATATTTGTGGCCGTTGCGCCAGTTGTTGCGCTTTACGATGACCTTCTTATGGATGACGCGCTTCTGGATGAAGCGCTTCTTGACATCCCTGTTGGTGGGCTTTTGCCAGTCGACCTGGCTGTAGTTCGACTGCGGAGCGTTCGGTGCGTTCAGCGGTGCGGCTTGGCCGGTGAGCGACGTAGCGGCCAGCATCGAGAAAGCGAGTGCGGAAAGGACAATGCGTTTCAAGAGAAGTCTCCTTGGTTGTCGATGCCAGAGGAATAGCGGGCCACCGATGAACCGAAACTGAACGCCTGCATTACAATTGCGTAATGAATTCCTTGATTTACCCGATAGAGCTGAACATAATCGCAAAGGTCAGGAGTCTGTCGCGCTGCTAACTCGGCCTATCCGTTGCTTCGCGTCCGCCCCGCAATGCAACCATTTGCGCGTCCGTCCATTTTCCGACACCGCCCGTCGCGCTGCAACGGCCCTTGAAATCGACAAGATTTTATTATCCGGCTAAAATATTCGAGCTATTATAAGCCACCGCCATGAACATGATTCGTACCCTCGTTTTCCCTTCTGATCGCCACGCCAAACAGGACGCGCATCCGGTTTGCATGCGGGGGACGAAATGAGCGGGTCCGTCGTCCTTCTGCATCTGGCCGGCGCCGTGGCGCTGATGCTGTTTGCCACCCGCATGGTGAAGACCGGCGTCGAACGCGCCTATGGCGACGTGCTGCGCCATCGCCTGCGCGCCACCATGCGCAATCCGATCATGGCGGTGCTGGCCGGCACCGGCCTTGCCATCGCCCTGCAAAGCTCCACCGCCGTCACGCTGCTGGTCGGCTCCTTCGCCGGCTCTGGCATCGTCTCGGGCGCCGCGGGCCAATTGGCAGTGCGCGGCGCCGAGATCGGCTCTGCGCTGGTGGTCAAGCTGCTGACCTTCGACCTCACCTTGCTGGTGCCGCTGTGCCTGATCACCGGCACGGTCATGTTCATGGCCACCGAGCGGCGCGACTGGCGCCAGACCGGCCGCATTCTGGTCGGCATCGGCCTTTTGATCCTGTCGCTGGAGATGATCGGACAGGCGTCTGAGCCGCTGCGCAACAGCCAGCTCATGCCGGTCATCATCAACTACTTCTCGACCGATTCCATCACCGCCTATCTGCTGGCGGCGCTGATCACCTGGCTGTTCCAGTCGAGCATCGCGGCGGTGCTGTTGATGGCGACGCTGGCGGGCCGCGGCCTGATCACGCCTGAACTCGGCGTCGTTCTTATCCTCGGCGTCAATCTCGGCTCCTCGATCATCGCGCCGATGCTGACCCGCTCGTCGAGCCCCGAGGTGCGCGTCGTGCCGATCGGCAACCTCCTGATGCGCGGGCTTGGTTCGCTTGTCATGCTGATCCTGGTCATGATCTTCAGGCCGCACTTCGCCTTTCTCGGTTCGACGGCGGCGGACCAGATCGTCAATGCCCACATCCTGTTCAATGTGCTGATCCTGCTCGCCGGCCTGCCGCTGGCAGGGTTTGTCTACCGCGCTTCGGAGAAGATCGTCGCACTTGGCATCAAGCCCGTGCCGGCCGCCTCGCTTGACGTCGTCGAGCTGTCCGCGCTCAACGAAAGCGCGCTCGACGTGCCGAGCCAGGCGCTTGCCAATGCCACCCGCGAGGTGGTGCGGGTCTGCGAGACGATCGAGATCATGCTCAAGCGCATCATCGAACTCTATGAAAGCGCCGACGCCGACAAGATTAAAGCGCTGGCCGCACTCGACGACCGCGTCGACCGCAAGCACGCCGCGATCAAGCTCTACCTCGCCAAGTTGACCAGGAACGCGCTGACCGAGGACGAGGCGCTGCGCTGCCAGGAGCTGATCGGCGCCTGCGTCAAGCTGGAGCAGGTCGGCGACATCATCGTGCGCAACATGCTGGTGCATGTGAAAAAGAAGTTCGAGCGCGGACTGGAATTCACCGACGAGGGCTGGGCCGAGCTGTGCGCCTTCCATAGCTCGGTGCTGGCCAATGCGCGGCTTGCCTTCAACGTTCTGGTGTCGCGCGATCCCGAGACCGCCCGCCAGTTGGTGCTGGAAAAAGACCGGCTTCGCGACCGCGAAAAAGAAACCAGCGCCAGCCATTTCGTGCGCCTGCGCGACGGCACTGCCAAGAGCGTCGAGACCAGCTCGATCCATCTCGACACCATCCGCGACCTGAAGCAGATCAATTCGCTGCTGGCCTCGATGGCCTATCCGGTGCTCGAAGAGCGCGGTCTGCTGACTGGATCCAGGTTGAAGGCGAGCTGAGAAGCAGCCGATCTCCCCCCTCGTGAGGGAGATTGGCACTTCATCGCCTCGCGCCCCCACTGAAGAAAACCTAAACTCGCGACAAAAATTTCTGGATTGCCCGCGACGCTCATCCGTGGTTTGAGGCCGTTCCAGCTAAGGCTTCCCCATGTCGCTTCCGCTCATTGCGCTGTTCATCGCCGCCTTTGCCTTCGGCACCACTGAATTCGTCATTGCCGGCGTGCTGCCGCAAGTGGCGGAAGGGCTCGGCGTCTCGGTTCCCTCGGCCGGCTATCTCGTCTCCGGCTATGCCTGCGGCATCGCCATCGGCGGTCCACTGCTGGCGCTCGCCACCAAGTCGCTGTCGCGCAAGAGCCTGCTGCTCGGCCTCGCCATCGCCTTCACCATCGGCCAGGCGGCTTGCGCGCTGGCGCCCGACTTCACCTCGATGCTACTGTTGCGCATTGCCGTGGCGGTCGCGCATGGCGCCTATTTCGGCGTCGCCATGGTCGTCGCCGTGGGTCTCGTGCGCGAGGACCAGCGCGGCATGGCTGTCGCCGTCATCCTGTCTGGCCTCACCGTCTCCAACGTCATCGGCGTGCCGGCCGGCACCGCGATCGGCAACATCTGGGGCTGGCGCGCCACCTTCTGGGTGATGTGCGCGCTCGGCGTGGCGGCAACGCTTGCCATGGCAGCCCTGTTGCCGCGCACCACCGGCTCATCGGCCAGGCCTGCCGGTTTCGCCCGCGAGGTCCGTGTGCTGTCCCGCCAGCAGGTCTGGACTTCGCTGATCCTGATGCTGATGCTGATGATCGGCCAGTTCGGCCTGTTCACCTACATCACCCCGACACTGCTGGAAGTCACCGGGCTCGACGAGAACCTGGTGCCATGGGTGCTGCTGCTCAACGGCGTCGGTGCCACCCTGGGAGTCTTCCTCGGCGGCAAGCTCTCCGACTGGAAGCTGATGCCGTCATTGATCACCATGCTGGCCTTGCAGGCGGTGACGCTGGCCGTCATCTACGCCGTCAGCCCTTATCCCCTGCCGATGGTTGTGGCGATCGTCGTCTGGGGCGGCCTCAACTTCGCCATCGGCACACCGATCCAGACCCGCATCCTGGCCTGGACGGCGGACGCCTCGAACCTCGCCTCGTCGCTCATTCCGTCCGGCTTCAATGTCGGCATCGCGCTGGCCGCGTCGTTGGGCGCCGCGATGCTGAACAGCGGCTATGGCTACCGCAGCCTGCCGCTGCTCGGCGCCATAGCCATGCTGGTCGCCGTCGCGGTGGCGCTGGCATCCTATGTCTGGGAAGGGCGCAGCAACGCCACGCCGCCGCTGACGGCCCCAGCGGAATAGACCACTTCACCCGCGCCAGCGCAGCAGGCGCATGGCGTTGGCGGTGACCAGCACCGTGGCGCCGGTATCGGCCAGGATCGCCGGCCACAGGCCGGTGATGCCCAAAATGGTCGTGACCAGGAACACCGCCTTCAGCCCGAGCGCAACGCTGATGTTCTGGCCGATATTGGCCATCACCGCCCGCGACAGTTTTACCATCCGCGCGACGTCCATGACGCGGCCATGCAGGATCGCCGCGTCCGCCGTCTCCAGCGCCACATCGGTGCCGCCGCCCATGGCGATGCCGATGTCGGCGGCGGCGAGCGCCGGTGCGTCGTTGATGCCATCGCCGACCTTGGGATCTTCAGCCCTTCGCGCTGCAATTCACCGATGATGCGCTGCTTGTCCTGAGGCAACAGCTCCGCCCGAGCCTCGATGCCGAGCGAAGCGGCAATGGCTTGCGCCGTGCGGCGATTGTCGCCGGTCAGCATGATCGTGCGGATGCCTTCGGCCTTAAGCGCCGCAATGCCGGCCGCCGCATCCGGTCGCGGCTCGTCGCGCATGGCGATCAGCCCTGCCACCACGCCGTCGGCGACCAGCACTGACACGGTCTTGCCCTGCCCGTTGAGGCTGTCGACGGCGAGGCGCTGCACTTGCGTCATGTCGGCGCGTTCGCCCACCGCCGGACCGGAGCCGAGGAAGACGGCGACGCCACCGACGCTGCCCTCGACACCTTTGCCCGAGATCGCCTTCGCCGCCAGAGCCGGCGGCACCGGCGCACCATCAGCCTTGGCCCTGTCGAGGATCGCCATGGCCAGCGGATGGCTGGAACCCTGCTCGAGCGCCGCCGCCAGCGCCAGCACGGTGCGTTCATCGCGGCCATAGGCCATGATGTCGGTGACGACAGGCTTGCCCGCCGTCAGTGTGCCGGTCTTGTCGAAGGCCACCGCCGTGATCCGGCGAAAGCCCTCCAGCACCGCACCACCTTTCATCAACAGACCACGCCGCGCGCCGGTCGCAAGACCTGCGGCTATCGCCGCCGGCGTCGAGATGACGAGCGCGCAGGGGCAACCGATCAGCAGGATCGCCAGGCCCTTGTAGATCCATTCGTTCCAGTCGCCGCCAATGAGCAGCGGCGGCAACAGCGCAACCAGCGCGCCGACCGCCAGCACCGCCGGGGTGTAGGTGCGCGAGAAGCGGTCGATGAAGCGTTCGGTCGGTGCCTTGGCTTCCTGCGCCTCCTCCACAAGCCGCACGATTCGGGCGATGGTGTTGTCGGACGCGGCAGCCGTCACGCGAACCCTGAGCACGCCGTCTGTGCTAATGGTGCCGGCAAAGACGGCGTCCGCGACGCCCTTGCGCTTGGGCGTGCTCTCGCCGGTCACCGGCGCCTCGTCGATATCGCTCGATCCCTCGATGATCTCGCCATCGGCCGGGATGCGGTCGCCCGGCCGCACCAGGATGATGTCGCCGACGCCGAGATCTTCGGCGGGAATCTCAGATGTGCCGCCCGCCCGCTCGACCAGTGCCGTCTTCGGCACCAGATCGGCAAGCCCCTGGATGCTCGCCCGTGCGCGGCCGGCGGCGACACCTTCCAGAAGTTCGCCGATCAGGAACAGCACCACCACGGCGGCCGCTTCTTCCGTGGCGCCGATCATCACGGCGCCTATCGCCGCGATGGTCATCAGCATCTCGATCGAGAACGGCGTGCCGGCCAATGCCGCCATCAGCGCGCGCCGCGCGATCGGCATCAGGCCGACCAGCAGCGCGCCCAGGAACACCCAACGCTCAGCCACTGGGAACAGATGGCCGATGCCATAGGCGGCGAGAAGCGCTGCCGCGCAGGCCAGCGTCAGCACTGCCCGGCGGGAACGCCACCACGCCTGCCCCGGCTCGGCATGGCTGTGAAGGTGGGTAGAGCCAGCGGTCTGCTGGCCCGCCGACATGCCACCATGATCGTGACCTTCGTGATCGTGGCCCTCATGATCGGGATCAGCGTGGTCATGCGCTTTGGCCGCCGGTGCACGCCCATCGGCCTTGACGATGCCATAGCCCAGCCGCGCCACCTGCTGCAGCACTTTGTCTTCCGGCAGTGCGCCGCCGTGGCTGACCGTCATGCTGGCGCCGGTCACCGAAACCGAGACATCGGCGACGCCGTCGAGGCGACGCACCGCCGTATCGATCTTGGCCGCGCAGGAGGCGCAGTCCATGCCGCCGATCTTGAACCGTGTCTGCCTGATTGTTTCCTGCTTGAGGAGCGTCGTCATCACATCACCTGCCTGTCTTGCCCGCGCGGCGTCGCCGTATGGTCTTGAATGCTGATGTCAGGCATTGTAATTGCTCTAGTGACTAGAGCTTCAAGAGGCAAATTCATGTTTTCCATCGGTGATCTCTCGCGCCGCACCGGGGTCAAGGTGCCGACCATCCGCTACTACGAGCAAATGGGCCTTGTTGCGGCACCCGAGCGCTCGGAAGGCAACCAGCGCCGCTATTCCAGGCAGGAGCTGGAGCGGTTGGCCTTCATCCGCCACGCCCGCGACCTCGGCTTCGCCGTCGAGGACATCCGCTCCCTGATCGAGTTGAGCGGCCACCCCGAGCAGCCCTGCGGCCACGCCGACAAGATCGCCGAGGAGCAACTGATCTCGGTGCGGGAAAAGATTGCCCAGTTGAAGCGGCTCGAGGCCGAGCTCGAACGCATCGCCACGTGCTGCAATGGCCAGACGGTCGGCGACTGCTACGTCATCCGCGCGCTATCGGATCATGCGCTGTGCGCCGATGAGCATGATTGAGAGGTTCGAAGGACAAGCTTACGCGTCAAAGTCGGCGCCGCCCCTCATCTGGCTGCCGCCATCTTCTCCCCGTAAACGGGGCGAAGGACGCTGTCATCAATGGTTTCGCCAATCGCCAACGTTGCAGAGATGGCACCGAGGTCGCGACCAGCCCCTTCTCCCCGTTTACGGGGAGAAGATGCCGGCA
>NZ_RZPQ01001440.1:0-468 GCF_003999135.1 Mesorhizobium sp. M7A.F.Ca.CA.004.06.1.1
GTCGGAGAGGTGCAGCAGCTCCGGCAGTTCGGAGCTGATGACGGCGATGGCGAGACCGTCGCGCGCCAGCTTGAAGATCAGGTCGTAGATCTCGCGTTTGGCGCCGACATCGATGCCGCGCGTCGGCTCGTCGAGCAACAGCACCCTCGGCTTCGTCGCCAGCCATTTGCCGATGACAACCTTCTGCTGGTTGCCGCCCGACAGCGTACCGGCGGGCTGGTCGATGTCCCGGCAGCGGATGCCGAGGGCCTTGACCGCCTGCCGCGCCAGCCCCTGCTCGCCGGCCAGCGAGCGGATGCCGAAGCGGGCCAGCGAGCCGACCAGCGGCAGGGCGACATTGTCCGCGATCGAAGCCTGCAGATGCAGCCCTTGCGTCTTGCGGTCCTCGGTCACCAGCGCAATGCCCAGCCGCCTCGCATCGCGCGGCGAACGGATGTCCACGGGATGGCCGTCAATACGGATTTCGCC
>NZ_RZPQ01001441.1:0-467 GCF_003999135.1 Mesorhizobium sp. M7A.F.Ca.CA.004.06.1.1
GCCCTCTGGAGGGCGGACCACTGCTCGGACATATCAGGTCAAAATCAGGACGATCTTGAACGTATCCGGATCAACGATCACGATCCGGCCGTCCGCAAGCACGAAATACTCGTAGCTTTCGTAAGCGGGAACGATCTTGACGATACGAGCCGGCAAACGATGCAGCCTGACCTTTTGCCGCGGAACTTCGACGCCGACGGTGATGTCAAAATCGACGTTGGACACAGGCTCCACTTTCGTCTCCCGGATGATCTGGGTGACTTCGGTTTTCTGCTCCACCGTCACGTTGTTGATGGAACCGGTCGACGTCGTATCCTGCGTCGAGGCCTTGCCCTGGACCTGCTCGTCGGTTTGCGTCTTGGTCTTGTCCTGAGCCTGCTGGTCGGTGGTGGTGCCGGCCTTGCCTTGAGCCTGCTCGTCGGTTTGCATCTTGGCCTTGTCCTGAGCCTGCTGGTCGGTGGTGGTGC
>NZ_RZPQ01001442.1:0-466 GCF_003999135.1 Mesorhizobium sp. M7A.F.Ca.CA.004.06.1.1
GCCTATAACAGGGCCGAATTCTACGAGATCGTCCAGTCCGGCCTCGATGCCTCGCCGACCACCGAAGTGCTGATCGAGGAAAGCGTGCTCGGCTGGAAGGAGTATGAGATGGAGGTCGTCCGCGACAGGGCGGACAATTGCATCATCGTCTGCTCGATCGAGAACATCGACCCGATGGGCGTGCACACGGGCGACTCGATCACCGTCGCTCCGGCGCTGACGCTGACCGACAAAGAATACCAGATGATGCGCAACGCCTCGATCGCCGTGCTGCGCGAGATCGGCGTCGAGACCGGCGGCTCCAACGTGCAGTTCGCCGTCAACCCGGCCGACGGCCGCCTGGTCGTGATCGAGATGAACCCGCGCGTCTCGCGCTCGTCGGCTCTGGCCTCGAAAGCGACCGGTTTCCCGATCGCCAAGATCGCGGCAAAGCTCGCCGTTGGCTACACCCTGGACGAGTTGGAGA
>NZ_RZPQ01001443.1:0-463 GCF_003999135.1 Mesorhizobium sp. M7A.F.Ca.CA.004.06.1.1
TCGTGATGCGTTTTCTTTCGCTTGTCTCGCAGTATCGCGTCGTCGTCATTCTCGGCCTGACGCTTGTCATTTCCGCGCTGGTGGTCCCCGGCTACCTCTCGGCATCGACCCTCGGCCTCGGCCTCGACCGGGCGGCGACAATCGGCCTGATCGCGATCGGCCTGACGGTGCTTTTGATATCGGGCCAGATCGACCTCTCCGGTGGCGCGGTGTTTGCCCTGGCCGGCATCGTATCGGTCATCCTGCAGCGAGAGATCGGCATTCTCCCTGCGGCGATCGTCGGCATCCTGGTCGGTACCTTGGCAGGCGCCGTCAACGGCATGCTGGTCGTCGGCCTGAAGGTGAATTCGCTCGTGCTGACGCTCGCGACGATGTTGATTTTCCGCTCGCTCTCCCACTGGATCACCAACAGCCAGCCGGTGACCGGAACCGACATCATGCTCTCCCTGGCGCTGGCCAAGAT
>NZ_RZPQ01001444.1:0-462 GCF_003999135.1 Mesorhizobium sp. M7A.F.Ca.CA.004.06.1.1
GCCCTGGCGCGTATCCAGCAATCCCTGCGAGACCAGCACCCGCACCGCCTCGCGCACCGTGCCGCGGCTGACCGACAGAAGGTTGGTCAGAGCTGCCTCGTTGGGGATACGCTCGCCGACGCCCCAGCGGCCGCTGACGATTTCAGCGCGCAGGCTCTCGGTGGCGCTGTCGGTGAGATTGGTTCGGATAGCAGGTTGCATCGACCTATTCATCAAGTCATCAGATGACTTGATGAATAGGCCTACTCCTGGCTGCCGTCAAGCTACTGATCGAGATGGTAGTGGGTCAGTCTGAAATTCAGCCTTTGAATGGCCGGCGTTGAATGCGATAATTCAGGCATGGATGACACATCCGAAACTAAGACACGAAACGGTTGGGCGCCCTTGCACGTTGAGCAAGCTCTTGGTCTTAACCCGGACCTGCCAAAGCGCTGCCCCGAGTGTCATGGTGCTGTTCGCGCT
>NZ_RZPQ01001445.1:0-460 GCF_003999135.1 Mesorhizobium sp. M7A.F.Ca.CA.004.06.1.1
GTGATGGGGTTCAAGACGAGCTACGAGATGTTGGCGGTCAAAGGCGATCCGGTGACGGAGAAATGCGACCTGAAGGGCTACAAGCTCGACGCCAGCGGCCGGCGCTTGCTGGAGCGGCAGGCGGAGGACTGGGTGACCTATTCCCCCTCGCACTCGCCGATGAACACCAAGACCACCGAACGCGTTCGCCTGATGCTGCCCGACCCGTCGAAGATGGGCGAGGACCAGGACGGCGAGAAGCTGAAGTTCATGACGGCGCGCTGGATGCAGATTGAGCCGGCCTATGATGCTTTCAAGAAGGGTCAGGATATCCCGGTCAATGGCATGGCGCTGGCGGCGTGGCCTGGCGTCTCGCCCGAACAGGCCGAAGTGCTTCGTCAGTGCGGCATCCGTACGGTGGAAGAAGTCCGCGACCTTCAGGAAGGCCAGATGGATAAGGTTCGCCTGCCCAACATGCGCG
>NZ_RZPQ01001446.1:0-459 GCF_003999135.1 Mesorhizobium sp. M7A.F.Ca.CA.004.06.1.1
GTTGGAGCCGGTCAGGTCGGCGGCTCCGCCGACCTGACCGGCTCCAACAACACCAAGACCAGCCAGACCAAGAACATCACCTCGGACGACTATGGCCAGCGCTATGTCCACTACGGCATCCGGGAGCACGGCATGGCGGCTGCGATCAACGGCCTGACGCTGCATGGCGGCCTCATCGCCTATGGCGGCACCTTCATGTGCTTTTCCGACTATGCCCGGCCGTCGATGCGGCTGGCATCGCTGATGGGCATCCGCTCGATCTTCGTCATGACCCATGATTCCATCGGTCTGGGCGAAGACGGCCCGACCCACCAGCCGGTCGAGCATCTGGCCGCATTGCGCGCCATTCCCAACCACAATGTCTTCCGCCCGGCCGACGCCGTCGAAACCGCCGAATGCTGGCAGATCGCCCTTGAGTCGGAAAAGACGCCGTCGACGTTGGCGCTGACACGCCAGAAC
>NZ_RZPQ01001447.1:0-456 GCF_003999135.1 Mesorhizobium sp. M7A.F.Ca.CA.004.06.1.1
CTCATGTGTGGGCGCGCATTCCAGCACGTGATTGTAGGGGCCGATGCGCTCGATGGCACGCAGCGCTCGCGGCCCGAAGCGCGAGCCTGGCCGGTTGGTGACGCCGAGATCCATCGGCACGCCGATCATCGCCACCTGCAAATCACCGAAATCCGGATTGTCGGCCGATATTTCGCGGTAGGGCGCGGCGAGGAAGGTCGGGATGCCTGAATAGGGCGCCAGCCGCGTGCCACTTTTGGAGAAGATCTTGTCGGCCACCTTGCGGAATTTCGGGTCGAACATCTCGCCGCCATGGCTTTCACCATATTTGCGACGCAACGCGTCGAGCTTGCCGCGATCGTATCCCATATCCGCTCCTCCTGGGCTGATGCAGTGCCGCCGCGGATGACGCCTGCGAACCGACCGTCATCCGGCCGGGCCGCTGTCCCGCTGGCTGCCTGCAGATTTCACGTCTTG
>NZ_RZPQ01001448.1:0-456 GCF_003999135.1 Mesorhizobium sp. M7A.F.Ca.CA.004.06.1.1
CACATCCCGAGGCGCCATGCCGAGCCGCGACATGCCGCTGTCGACCTGGATCGCGGCCTGCAGTTTTCGGCCGGCGCGGCGAGCCGTCACACGCCAAGCCGCCAGTTGCTCGGGGCTGTTGATAACAGCGCAAAGGTTTGCTGCCACGGCGTCCGGCTCGGCACCGGGCGGAATGCCGTTCAACACGAAAATGGCAGGGCCCGGCCCAAGCGAGTGGCGCAGGGCGACGCCTTCGCCCAGAAGCGCAACGAAGAAGATATCGCAGCCGTCGCGCAGCAGCGCCGCCGCGACCTGGCCGGCGCCCACGCCGTAGCCGTCCGCCTTGAGCACCCCAGCGCAGGCAACATCGCCCAACCGCGCCTTCAGCCGCCGGTAGTTTTCACGGATTGCACCGAGATCGATGGTGAGGATGGCCCCAGCCGCCACTTCGCTTGTGGCGGTGACCTCTTCTTGGGG
>NZ_RZPQ01001449.1:0-454 GCF_003999135.1 Mesorhizobium sp. M7A.F.Ca.CA.004.06.1.1
TGTCCACCGAGCTCAAGGATGCAGCGCTGCAGATTATTCGCGGCCAGTGTGGCCAGCTGTTTCCCAACAGCGGTCGACCCCGTGAACGTCAAGACTTTGACAATTGGCGAACTGAGCAGATGCCGTGATATATGCACAGGAACACCGAACACCAGGTTGACCACGCCTTCCGGTATCCCTGCTTGACGCAAAGATTCCACGATATGGACAGCCACGCTTGGCGTCTCTTCGGCCCCTTTGAGGATCACCGGGCAGCCTGCCGCCAGCGCGGGGGCGAGCTTGCGGGCGATGAGAACGGCTGGATAGTTCCACGGCGTAAAGGCAGCGACGACACCGAGGGCCTCCGGGACGATCATCCTGTTCGGACCCAACGGAATCGGGGTCGACAACTCATCGGCATGCCGGCCATTCCATTCCAGCGTTTCGACTGCGCGCGCGTACTCTCCTGTTGCTT
>NZ_RZPQ01000144.1:0-9877 GCF_003999135.1 Mesorhizobium sp. M7A.F.Ca.CA.004.06.1.1
CCGCGGCCATTGCCCTTGGTGTGCTATCCGTTGCGATGTTGGCCGGCTTCGGCTGGATGTGGACCAGGTCTGGCAATGGCCATATCGACGCCAACACGAATTGCCCATTGGACGGACCCTCCAGCCTGACCGCCGTCCTCATCGACGCCACTGATCCAATTTCGGCAACGACGATGGCTGATCTCAAGAACGAGTTCCGAAAGACCATTGGGCAGGTCGAGCCGGGTGGGTATGTGAGGATTTATACCCTGAGCTCGGCGCCTGGTGAGCTGACGGTGATGTTCGATGGATGCAATCCCGGTGATGGGTCGACCGTCGATAGTTGGACCAACAATCCTGCGCGGCGTCAAAAGAAGTGGGAAAACGCCTTCGGCGATCCTTTGAACAAACTTCCCGATGAAATCCCGAATGCGGCTTCCGCGAGCCAATCTCCGATCATGGCTGGAATTCAGAAAATCAAGCTGTCGCTCTTCGATAGCAGCTTGGCCAAACAGGGCAGTCCCAAGCGATTGGTGGTCGCCTCTGACATGATCGAGCATACGACGATTTACTCGCAGTACCGATCGGGACTGGATTACCAAAAATACCTCAACAGCGCCGCCGACCGCACATATGGGACGTCGCTGGATGGGGTGGGCATCACAATTCTTTATATCGATCGGGCAAAGAAGCCATTTCAGACCCTGGATCACGCGGAGTTCTGGACACATTGGGTCCAGAACCATCACGGCGAGTTCGAAAAGCTGGTTGGCTTGGATGGGTTAAACTGATGGCGAGAGCGCACGACAAACCTTTGCTGGATCATCCACGTCTGCCGGTCGTGGTTTTCGCGGCATTGACACTCGGCGGGTGTGTATTCATCGCCATTGCAAAACTCTCAGGCGTAAATCCGATCGTCGCGGCGGTAGCACCGGCCTGCCTGATGTTTTTCTATCTCGGGGTTTCGATCTTTGCTGGAAAGCTACAACTGCACGACGAGCAGACCGGCGATAACCTCTACTATATGGGCTTCCTGTTCACCCTGACGAGCCTTGGGGTCTCGCTGTTTCAGTTTGGAACGGAAGGCTCAACCGACACGATCGTCCAAAATTTTGGCATCGCGATCACGTCGACGATCACCGGTATTGCTCTGAGGGTTTTCTACAATCAGATGCGGCGCGATCCCGCGGACATTGAGCGAACGGCGAGGCACGAACTTGCCGACATGACACGGCGTGTAAGAGCCGAGATGGAAAGCGTAACCAGGGAGTTCGCCGACTTTCGTCGTGTCAGCCATCAAATGCTCGAAGAGGGCTTTGCAGAGATTGCCGAGCAAGCGGCACGCAATGGGGAGCACATTCGATCTGCCCTGGACAATATTGCCATGGAATCGATCAAGCCTGTCCAAGAGGCGTCTGCCAAGCTCAGTGACGCGTTGCAGCACAATTTCGGGCAAGTCGAAACCCAGTTTGCTTCGATAGCGAACCGCGTTGGAGCTGCAGCGGATTTGCTGGATAAAGCCAACAGCTCGATGTCCAACTCTGTTGGAAAGCTCGGTAATCAAGCCGACAATATGGCTGCCAAGCTGGAAAAGGTGGTTGTTCCTGATGAGGTGCTGAAGAACGATCTGGCGCCGATGGTCAAGCTCCTGGGTAATGCTGTCGCACAATATGCGATAAAAACCGAAACAGCCTCGCAAGAGCAGCAAACGCGGATGACCGGTCTTGCCGACGCAGTGATCAAGGTGGCGACTGGAGTGGAGAGAGCGGCAGCGGCCGCAGAAAAGACCGCAGAAACTGTCCAAGCGCAGCAGCGTTTGACTGAGGAGTTCATGGCTGTGATGCAGAAACACAGCAATGAAACACGCGGCCTCGTCGCAACCCTTACACAACATAGCCTCCCGGCCGTGCGCACGCCCCAGCCTCTGAGCAATGCGATAGCGAACGATGTCGAGCGAGTGGCGGCACCTTCCACTGTTGCCTCCCCTGTGGAGACGCCAATCAAGGTTTCGGATGACACGGAGGGCGACACCTTCCGATCGTTAAGCAGTCCGGCGGAGGTGGAGAAGGGTGAACCGCCAAAGAGAGCAAGTTGGTGGGGCAGGTGAGTGAGGTTAGCGGAACAGCCATTACGTTTGAGCGCAAGGGCTATGGCCGCGGCCTGATACTCGGCCTGACGATGGCTGAGACGATGCTGCTTCTCGTTTTCTGCCTTTTGCTTGCTGCAGGCGCGCTCATCGCCAAGACAAAGAAAGAGGCTGCGGCAGCGCAGAAGATTGCGCAGTCCCTCAATGAGAACGCTCGCAAGCTTGACGAGGAAAACAAGCGGTTGCTGGCTCAGCTGAATGCCATGGTCAAGCCTGCAAGTCGACGCAATGTACCAGATCAAGAATGGCGTGAATTGGTCCGGGCCAAAGAGGCCGCAGAGGCAATCAAAAAAGTGGGACTGACCCTTGAGGAAGCGGTGAAAAGCGCGCCGGCCGCCAAAGTCCTCTCTGACAACGACGTCGACGTTGATCAGGCCAAAGCCATGATCGAGAAGATGAAGGTTCTGCGCGAGCTCGGCTACGTTGGCACGGGCAAGACGTCCAAGGATCTTGCTGACGCACTGAAGAAGGCAAGGAACGAGGCCTCTGCTGACAAGCCACACGATTGGCCACCGATCATCAGTCTTAGCGAGCTCGATGGCTATAATTTCGATACTGGAAGTGCGGAGCTTTCCGGTGGCTTCAAAACGAAGTTGCGGCAGATGTCGAAGACCATTGCTGGAATTGCAACTTCCTATGGTGTGGACGTCATTGAGGTGATTGGCCACACGGACGAGCAGGCGATGTCCGGTGACTCATCGAATATGGACAGAGGCCTTCAGCCCGTACTGGCGCGCAAGATGGACATTGGCACACTCCATCCTGCCGACAATGCCGGGCTTGGATTAGCGCGAGCGATCTCCGTCACAGGCATCCTGCGCGATATGCCGGAACTGAAAGGCTTCACCATCCTGCCAATGTCCGGCGGCCAGTTGATATTGCCTGGCGACCGGCTCACCGACGGCGCACAGGCCGGCGACGTCAAGGCGAGGAGGCGAATTGAGATCAGGGTCAGGCAACGTTCGCGAGAGACAGATATTGGACTGGTTCCGGTACCAAAGTTGTGAGGCGAACTGCCCTTGGGTTTCGCTCACAGGGCTTGGGGGGGATTGCGGGGATGGGGTTTTACGTTCGAAAATCGATTAGTGCGGGACCTTTCCGCTTTAACTTCTCGTCTGGCGGGGTTGGCGCGTCCGTTGGCGTGCAAGGTCTTCGTATCGGGACTGGCCCACGAGGGCATTATATTCATGCAGGCGTCGGCGGTCTCTACTACCGAGGCACTTTGGGAAAGCGCAGCGCCAAGCAGACGCTGCAACTGTCTGAATTCCCATCTGGGCCAAAGCCCCATCCAACATCCTCACCCGTGGAATATGTCAGCGGTGGCGTCGTGATGAGAGAAATCGAGTCCGCCGATGTGATCGAGATGCGTGATGAGACATTTGCCAATGTGCTTGATGAAATCAATGCGAGGCAATCGCAGACGCGAATGTCGCTCATCCTGGCCGTGCTGTTTGGGATCGCCGGATTGATCGCAGGCGCAATGCTGGGAGGTGGGGTGGCGCTGATCGGTATTGCTGCCTTTTTGCCGGGCATGCTTATTGGCAACTGGTTGGACAGCTACCGCCGGGTGAGCGTGCTCTACTATGATTTGGAGCAGGACGCGGAGGCGGCCTACGGGCGACTTGTCGCCGCCTTTGACACGCTCACACGCTGCGCGGCGAGTTGGCATGTCGCGGCTGGTGGCAAGATAGAGGATCTGACGACTTGGAAGCGCAATGCGGGAGCCACGATGTTGGTCGATAAAAAGTCGACGACGCTCCAAGCTTCCTTGCCGACGGTTGTTCGCAGCAATGTCACACCACCGTCGATACACGTCGGCCGGCAAATCCTTTATTTCATGCCAGACATGATTTTGGTGAAGGACGGAAACCAGTACGGTGCCGTTGGGTATGGAGACCTCAGGACGCAATTTGCCCCCAGCAATTTTATTGAGACCGGCAAAGTTCCATCTGATGCTGAGATCGTGAGCTATACCTGGGCTCATCCCAATAAGAATGGCGGACCCGACAAACGCTTCAGAGATAATCGGCAGATCCCTGTCTGTCGCTACGAAGCCTTGCGGTTTTCTAGCCCATCCGGGCTCAACGAGCTGGTGGAATTTTCCAAGACAAACGTCAGCCAGCCCTTTTGCCAGGCTCTATTGGCACTCGCGCAAATGCACCGAAACGCTGGTGGCCAGTCCGGCTTGCTGAAAGCGCGCTAAGGAATTGGCTTGGTCAGCAAATGCCTTCGCACGGAATTCCGTCGCCGTCCCGGTCCAATTTGGGTCCCCAGCTACAGTTATTGAGATACCAGCGCGCCTCATCGCATGAGGAGATTTGCTTACAATAGCGACGCGGTTGACACGAATAGCTCTGAGCTATTTGGCGACGGCCTGTAAGGCCGTAGGATGTGTCATTACCGGGTTTATTGTTGGCTGCATGTGTTGCTCGCCAATCCCAAGGGGCTGTGAAAGTGCCAACCCAGATGCCAATCTTGGCCCTTTGGGCATCTGCCTGTTGTGACGCGTAACTACCATGGCTGTATCGAGGCCAATCCAGGGCATAACCCTGTTCGACCATCCAAGACGCAATGCTAGCACCGTCCGCCCGCTGACAATCACCAACGAAGCGGTTGTAACGATCCCACGAAACAAAGTTGCACTGGATGGGTCGGGATTGACTGAGGAAGATGTCCAGTGCTTCTGCGGATTTGCGGCCGCATGGGTATTCTTGCCCGCTTGCGTCGCTGCAGTTTTGGCTGCTTTCAGGTGCGTCGATGCCATTGAAACGAATACGCTGTCCGTGGATCTCGATCGTGTCCCCGTCAACGATGGACGCTACGCCGACGATAGGCTTCGGTTTTGACCCGAGTGCGCTTGCTGTATTGGGTCCCGCGATCTGGTTGCCCCACCCTGTAAAGTAGGAGGTGACATAAGCGCCCACTGCTAGCGTGATCACCAGGATCGCGGCTAATGATTTATGTGAAAAGAAACGCTTGCGCATAATTGAAACCCGGCCGCGTCTTGGCCGCGAGCTGCGGCGATGGGAATAGCGATCGCGATTCAATTTTCGATCCTTTGCGAAGCTGCCAAATGTTTTGCTAGCGCGTCTTTGACTTCTTGGCTGCTGCTTTCTTGGGCGCGGCTGCTGTGCGACCGAGGCCAATCGATTTTGCCAATCTGGAGCGATTGGCTGAATAGTTAGGCGCGACCATGGGGTAATCGTTGGAGAGGCCCCATTTTTGGCGATAGGCGTCGGGCGTCAGTCCAAAATGCGTGTTCAAGTGTCTCTTGAGGGACTTGAACTTTTTGCCGTCTTCGAGGCAGACGATGTAGTCTGGAGTGACTGAGCGCTTGGGGTTGACCGCGGGAACTTGGTCGGGTTTTTCCGGTTCGGACGGCTGGCCGATACGCGCTAATGACGAATTGATGCTGGCAATAAGGTCCGGCAATGAGGAGACCGGCACTGAATTCTTGCTCACATAAGCCGCAACGATATCGGCGGTAAGCTCCATCAGCGCGGTGGCCGTATTTTGGATTTCGTCAGTCACTTCATGGCTCCGGACTTCTGCAGTGAAATCCCGATCTATTACTTATCGGCTAAAAAAACCAGTAGAGGGAGGATACTAAATGCCAGGCGCTAATAGTGATGAATGTTAAAGCGCCAATCAGAATGCGGAACCACGAGAGACGGTGGATTGATTGGGCGCGGCGTTTTCTTTGTATGACCAGGAAAGCGGCTTGAGGCTCACAGGCGGATGCATTTAGATTTGGACGAGTAGGACCTACGCATGACATTTTCGAAAGACCCGCCGCCGGAGGTTAAGCCCCAGAAGGATAAGGCAAAGACTGGATCTGAATTGGACCGCGTTCCAAGTGCGGGAGCCATTCGGGTCCGCAACGGACTCTCTGTGTCAGAAAAAGACATTGTGGAGGCGGCTAAATACGGGGGCAGGGAGCGAGAATCCTCGTCGGATAGCGACTAGGCAAAGGGGGCCAAGAATGCAGGCTCTGACCCATATCACACGTCGCAATATTGGACGGTGTCCAGAAGTGATCGCAGTCGTTTCTAATTGAACACGGCTGTTTTTTCTTGCGCGAACGCTCTACGCGGGCTCTAGCTGGTTCTCCTTTCAAAGGGGATGTAAGTCTTGGACGTAAAACAGTCAGTCTTCCAAAGCGATCTCCCTCTAAAGGAGAAACTCGAGCGCGCCAGGATGGAGTTGCTCGATCTTTCCGCCCGCAATCGACTTTTGAATGTGCCGCGGTTTTCCAAGAGCGCGAAGACGATCGATATCGTCGATGAGAAGTCGTCCGAAATTTATCGATTGCTGGTGACCGAAGGAAAGGCTTTTACCTTCCTGGCCGGCAAGCCCGATAGGCCGAAAGCGGGCCAGGATGAAAGCAGCCCTCCAGACGAAGAGATCGACTATTCCCCCGTCGCTCTCGCCCAACCAGAGGACGATGGAGTCGATAACAGAGGGATATCCGCGCGGCACTCGGACACCAAGCTGCAGACGCGTATGACCCCAACTGGGCTGCAGCGGCGGCTCCTTGATCTCTACCATGATGCCCGCACACTCGAGGAAGAGCAGGGCGTCAATATCCTCTTTCTGGCCCTTGGAATGCTGAAGTGGATTGACCCGAACAACAAAGAGAACATCCGTCAGGCCCCCCTCATTTTGGTGCCGGTTCGGCTTGAGCGAGGGGCCGCTGGAGAAAAATTCCGCCTACGAGCCCGGCCGGAAGATCTTACCGCAAACCTCTCCTTGGAACTCTATCTCGACCGCATTCACAAGCTCGCTCTGCCGCGTTTTGAGGTGGGAGATGACTTCGACGTCTCGGCCTATCTCGATGCCGTTGCCGAAGCAATTTCGACCAAAGAGGGTTGGGAGGTGCTTCGCGACGATATGGTGCTCGGCTTCTTCTCGTTTGCGAAGTTCTTGATGTACCGTGATCTGGATCCGGATCTCTGGCCCGATGGCGCAAAGATTATCGAACAACCGAAGATCCGCTCGCTTCTTTCAGATGGTTTCGAAACACGCGAGCCGCTTATGTCGGACGACATAGCGATTGATCCGCACATTGCGCCCGCCGAAATGTTGCATATCGTCGACAGTGACAGTTCTCAGACACTGGCGATCCATGACGTCAGAAAAGGTCGCGACCTCGTTATCCAAGGTCCGCCTGGGACAGGAAAATCGCAGACGATCGCAAACATTATTGGGTCGGCCGTTGCCGACGGAAAGACCGTGCTGTTCGTGGCCGAAAAGATGGCAGCGCTGGAGGTCGTCAAGCGACGGCTTGACACTGCTGGGGTGGGGGACGCCTGCCTTGAGCTGCATAGTAACAAGGCGAACAAGCGCATGATGCTAGAGGAGCTGCGGCGAACCTGGCAACTCGGATCGCCCAGGGGCCAGCTTCCTTCTTCCCTAACTGATCGCTTGCTGGAGGCTCGCGATAAACTCAACGCACATGCTGCACGAATGCACGTTGCGTTCGGAGCGTCCGAACTCACTCCTTATCAGGTTCTCGGCCAGCTAACCCGACTAAGGCAGGTCGGTCAGAAACCAGTGGACATCGAACTTACGGATGCCACAAGCTGGACAACTGACGGCGTTTCGCAACGTCGCAAATTGCTCGATGAGGTCTCTCAGCGGATCAACGAGATCGGCTTGCCGATCCACCACCCGTGGCGGGGAGTTGGCCTGGATGTCGTTCTTCCAACGACCATTGAGAGGCTCGTCCCACGCATCGCGGCGTTGCTGGACCAAGCCAAGGCACTGCACGCCAAACTGGTCGGTATCGCTGAGCGGATCAAGGCCGAGCCTCCGAAAATTCTCAGCGACAGCGGCGAGATAGAAGATCGCGCTGAGCTTCTCGCGTCCGCGCCTGGACTTCCTGCCGAGGCGCTCGTCTCGCCGGTATGGGATGAGCGTCCGAAAGACATTTCATCGCTTCTCTGGTCAGGAACGGATTTCGCCCGCAAGTCCGAGGAACTTTCGGAGCAGTTGGCGGCAACGGCTATCGACACGCCAATTGAAGGTCTCGAGACAGAGCTTGCAAAGCTTCCCTCGGAATTTCCGAAAGATGGTTTCCATCGTGCGCGACAGCTCACCATTCTGCTCCCACGCTTGAGGGAAGAAGCTGAGCGCCTGAATCAGGAACTCGGATCGGCGATATTGCCAGACACGTTGGCAGGCTTGCTCAGGCTGGCCGTGACCGGCGAGCGAGTAGCGGCAGCACCTGACGCAAGTCCGGAGGCCTTCGCAGCCACCGTTTGGGACTCCGGACTTGAGCAGGCAGGCGACCTTGCCGACAGCGTAGCGACGCTTGAGGCTGCCAGAGCCGACCTTCAGGGCAAGGTTGTTGACGCGGCGTGGAGCACCGAGGTGGCCGCGGCGCGGCAGGCGCTCGCCACACACACGGGAATATTGAAAGCATTGAACGGCGACTACCGTCGCGCCACAGCACTTGCGCGGACTATTGTGGTCGACCCTAGCGCGCCTGCGACGCAGATAGTTGGTCTCCTCGACCTTTTGATGAAGGGTCAGGCTGCCGCAGCAAGAGTCCGCGAAGGCGACGCTTTTGGCCGTTCCGCCTTCGGGGCAGATTGGCGTGGGGAGCGATCGGCTTCCGCGCCACTGCTCGCGCTAGTGGAGTGGATGCGGACTCTACGAGGGCTAGGCCCCGAACCTCGGATTATCGCCGGCCGGATGGCGGAACGCTCCGAGGCCGGTGCGCGTGCAGCGCGCGTTCGCAAGGTTATCGAAATCGGTCGGCCAATTATCGAAGGTTTCTGGAACGATCTCGGGCACCTCGCGTCATCCATGCTAGGCGACGTGGCTTCCGCCGAGCGGGCCTCGCTGCAACTGATGGAAGCGAAGGCGAGCACTGTAGCTCAAGCCGATGATGCGTCACGACAGGTTCTGACTGACGTTCCGGATCTAATCACTGAGCGGGTGGAGCTACTGCGCCGACTAGGCAGACTACAAGCACTTGCTCAAGGGATCGATGCGGGAGAGAGCCTTGGCAAGTTCGTATTCGGCTCGTCGTGGCACGGTCGAGGATCCGATTGGGCCGCTCTCACGCAAGCCGAGCTTTGGCTGAAAGAAAATGGCTCGATCCGACATCTGGCTGCGCGGTTGCCTGAAAGAATCGAGATCGCAAACTCGGCACGTTCAGCACGTGAAGCGGCCCAAGCGGCAGCGCGGGAATTGAAGGCGCTTACAGGGGATTTGAAAGCCGATGCTCCCTCCTTGTTTGGAGTAGTCGATTTTCCGGACGTCGCGATAGGCGAGGTCGTTTCTCGGCTGCAGGGTTGGCTCGATCATCAGGAGCAGCTCTCGAAATGGGTTGCCTATGAAGAGCGATCCGAAACGGCCCGAAAGGCTGGACTGGGACAGTTGATAGACGGCCTAGCCAACGGCCAGATTACAACAGGATCGGCTCGATCAGTTTTTGATATGGCCTACTACGAACGAATGTTTCTGGCGATGGCGACCGATGAGCCGGAGCTGGCAAGGTTCGACGGGGAACTGCATTCCAGGGCTGTACGTGACTTCGCAGATCTGGACCGCCAGCGCATCAAGGCCGGCGCCATCGAAGTTGTAACGGCTCATCACCGGAAAATTCCTTCAAGAGACGGCGGAGCTGGACCTGTCGGACTGCTTCGTTCTGAGATGGCGCGCAGACGAGGCCACATGCCCATCCGGCAATTGATGCAGAAGGCAGGCCCTGCCATCCAGGCGCTGAAGCCAGTGTTCATGATG
>NZ_RZPQ01001450.1:0-454 GCF_003999135.1 Mesorhizobium sp. M7A.F.Ca.CA.004.06.1.1
GGCCCGACATCTTCAAGCGCCAACTGCGGGCGCTGCTGCGGGCCGCCGTGCACGGCAACATCAAGGTGATGCTGCCGATGGTGTCCGACCTCTCGGAGGTCAGGCAGACGCGCGTGCTGGTTGATGAATGCACGGCCGAGCTGAAAGCCGAAGGCGTGCCGCACGCATCATTCGATCTCGGCGTCATGATCGAAACCCCGGCCGCCGTGCTGATCGCTCCGGCGCTGGCCAAGGAGGTCGCTTTCTTCTCGATCGGAACCAACGATCTGACCCAGTACATCATGGCCGCCGACCGGCTCAATCCGACCGTCGCCAAGCTCAACGATGTCACCAATCCAGCCGTCATGTCGGCGATCGAAATGACGGCAAAAGCCGGCGTCGCCGCCGGTATCATGGTCGGCATGTGCGGTGAGGCGGCCGGCCGTCCCGATCTCATTGCGACCTTCGTGAAGAT
>NZ_RZPQ01001451.1:0-454 GCF_003999135.1 Mesorhizobium sp. M7A.F.Ca.CA.004.06.1.1
ATTTTTTATTGACGCGTCAATCAACAAAAAAATCGACCGCGATCTTGGCTGTACCAAGCGATTGTCCGCCTCCCGCCCTTCACGAAGTGGGCAAGATTGTTTATATTTGAACAATAAAGGCGAAATGCGCCGTGAGCCCACATGTTAGGCTGGCGCCAAGGATGGAGACCGCCATGACCGCATGCATCGTTGGCTGGGCGCATTCGCGCTTCGGCAAGCTCGAGGGCGAAACGCTAGAAAATCTGATCGTCAAGGTGGCAACCGACGCGCTCGACCATGCCGGCATCGGTCCCGACGAGGTCGACGAGATCGTGCTCGGACATTTCAACGCCGGCTTTTCGGCGCAGGATTTTACCGCCAGCCTGGTGCTTCAGGCCGACGACCGGCTGCGCTTCAAGCCGGCGACGCGCGTCGAGAACGCTTGCGCCACCGGATCGGCCGCGGTCCGTCAGGG
>NZ_RZPQ01001452.1:0-454 GCF_003999135.1 Mesorhizobium sp. M7A.F.Ca.CA.004.06.1.1
GCTACAGCCAGCCGCTTTCCGCCCATCTCGGCCTCGATCTCTACGCCCGCGCGCAGACCTCGTTTGGCAAGCCGCTGCTGCAGTCCGAACAGATCGGGCTGGTCGGCGCGAACGGCCTGTCGAGCTTCGACGCCGGCGCGCTGCAGGGCGATTCCGGCTATGTGCTGCGCGGCGAGCTGTCCTCACCCTGGTACGTCCCGTTCACCGGCGGCATCGTTTCGTTGTCTCCCTACGTGTTCGGCGCTGTCGGCCAGGTGCATCTCGAAATGCCGACCGCGCTCGAGACGGCCAACATCGTCGGCGCGTCATACGGGCTTGGCCTTAAGGTCGGCACCGCGCTGGCGGGTGACGCGACCAACGCCAGCCTGACGCTGGAATGGGGCCGCCAGCATCGCGACGATCACCTGCCGACAAGCGATCGCTTTTCGCTCAGCGGCGCCGTCCAGTTCTAGAG
>NZ_RZPQ01001453.1:0-450 GCF_003999135.1 Mesorhizobium sp. M7A.F.Ca.CA.004.06.1.1
GATATCAGGGTCGGCCGCGAGGGCCGCCGCCACCTCGTCGCCGCGCGGCGGCAGATAGTCGCCCTTGTCGATCAGCGTGTAGGCGCGGCCGAGATAGTGCATGGTCTGCGCGGCGCGCAGGCCGTAGGCGCCGTTGGCCAGCACCAGAACCTTGCCATCTCTGGGCACAAACGAACCCAGCATCGCTTCGACGCAGAAGGAACCGCTCCCTTGCATCGGCACGCAGTCGAACTCATCGTTCCTGTCCCCGGTCAGCGCCAGCAGGCGGCGACGCATATCCGATGTCATGGCGCGGAAGTCGCCGTCCCACGATCCCCAGTCGCGCAACATCGCCTCCTTGACCGAATAGGCCGTGGTAAGCGGCCCTGGGGTCAGAAGATACGGCTCGCCCAGCGCCGGACTGGCCAGCGGCTCCGCGGCAAATTTCGTCTCGGCGAGCATGTTGTCCTC
>NZ_RZPQ01001454.1:0-450 GCF_003999135.1 Mesorhizobium sp. M7A.F.Ca.CA.004.06.1.1
CGGCGTGTCGCCGGTCATGTTCTGGATGACATCAGTCGCACCCGCCGACTTGGCGCCGCCGACATAGCCGCATTCGAACTTGCGGATCAGAGGGATATCCATGCCGCCAACGAAGGAGACCTTCTTGGACTTAGAGGCCATCGCCGCCAGGATGCCGACGAGGTAGGAGCCCTCCTGTTCCTTGAACTTCAGCGACCGCACGTTCGGCAGATCGACCTGGTCGTCGATGATGGCGAAGTTCAGGTCGGGATATTCGGCGGCGACCTTGGTCAGCGCGTCCGTCCAGGCAAAGCCGGCCATGACGATCGGGTTGCGGCCGTCCTCGGCGAAGCGGCCAGCGCCTGCTCACGCTGCGAGGCATTGGAGACCTCGAATTCGACGTAGGCCGTGCCGGTTTCCGTCTTGAATTTCTCGGCGCCGTTGTAGGCAGCCTCGTTGAAGGATTTGTCG
>NZ_RZPQ01001455.1:0-443 GCF_003999135.1 Mesorhizobium sp. M7A.F.Ca.CA.004.06.1.1
GCCTGACATTGCCCGAAATGCCGAAGCGGCGCAGGCTGAGCCCCATGGCAAACAGCGCCACCGGACCGGCCGTATCGGCCAGCGCATCGACCAGGCGCATGGCGACATCAGGCAGCGGCGCACCCGTGATGCGCCATGCAAGGCCTGCCAGAATGCCGATGATCAACGGATTCATGAAAAGCCGCCTGAGGAAGCTACGGATAACGCGCAAGGGATGCACGGGTTCGCCGCTGCCGCGGCCGAAGACTTCGAACAACACGATCGAGGCCATCAGCATGATCGGCAGATGCACGGAGACCAGCAGCGACAGCACTTCGAAGCCGCTCGGGCCGAAGATGCCAAGAATGAAGGGAACGCCGAGCAGCACGATATTGGAAAAGGCGGACGAAACCCCGCCGACGACGCCGGCGCGGGCATCCCTGCCGAAGATACGGGTGGTGACC
>NZ_RZPQ01001456.1:0-442 GCF_003999135.1 Mesorhizobium sp. M7A.F.Ca.CA.004.06.1.1
TAGCGGAACGACCCGGCTTCCAGGAACGGCCAGCGCTTCACCGCAGCATCGGGCTCCAGCAATTCGAACGGAAAATTGCCTTCTTCCAGGCCCTCGCGATATTCCTCGGCCTCGTCGCCCGGCTCGCGCGAAATGCAGACAAATCCTCTGGGATCGAGGTGGCTTTCGCCGAGATCGGCCCACATCTCGTCCCAGGCCTGGTAGGCTTCGGTGATCAGCCGGCCATAGCCGGTCCCCGCGCGGTAGGCGCGGCGGATGATGCGATGATGGTCGCCCGACGCGGCCATCGGGTTTGGGATCGGCCCTTGCTCGACGATCGAAACGCTGTGGCCGGCCTTGACCAGCGACCACGCCGTCGAGAGACCGGCAATACCCGCACCGACAACGATCACCTTCATCAAATCAGACTTTCCGCAGCCGGTTGGCTGGCTCAACGTATTGG
>NZ_RZPQ01001457.1:0-441 GCF_003999135.1 Mesorhizobium sp. M7A.F.Ca.CA.004.06.1.1
CCATGATCTCGATCTCGGCTTTCAGGTTGACCTCGTAGTCGTGGGCGGCGTCGATGCGGTCGCGTTCGGTCTGGCGGTTCTGCGCCATCATGATCACCGGCGCCTGCAAGGCGGCGACCATCGACAGAACGAGATTGAGGAAGATGAACGGGTAGGGATCGAAGGCGTCACGCGACAGCAGCCAGACATTGGCTGATGTCCACAGGATCAGAAAGGCGATGAAGGTCAGGATGAAGGACCATGACCCACCGATGCGGGCGATCGTGTCGGCGAGCCGGTCGCCGAAGGTCTGGTGGAAGGCGACGGTCTTGTTGGTGTCGCGCGAGATGGTGGTGCGTTCGAGCGTCGATTGCAGCACCCGGCTTTCGAGCTGGCTGAGGCCGTCCGGCCGCCGCTTGAGCCAGCGGTTCGCCAGGTCGTCGATCGTCTTGTTCATGGACA
>NZ_RZPQ01001458.1:0-439 GCF_003999135.1 Mesorhizobium sp. M7A.F.Ca.CA.004.06.1.1
GCCGCGATGGGCATGATGCCGCGCCAATTGCTGCGCGAGAAGGGCACGCCTTACGCGGAACTCGATCTCGGCAATCCCAAGTGGACCGACGATGAAATTCTGGACTTCATGATGGCGCATCCGATCCTGATCAATCGGCCGATCGTGGTCACGCGTCTCGGCGTCGTTCTCGCGCGACCTTCGGAAGCGGTTCTCGACATCCTGCCCAACCCCAATATCGGGCCGTTCGTTAAAGAGGACGGCGAAGTCGTCGTCGACATCAAGGGCAAGCGCATTGGCTGAGCAGAACCACGTCGCCGATGACGCGCTGCCGAACGTCGACGAAGAGCAGTTTCGGCCGATCGATATGCAGGTTCTGCTGGACGCGCCCAGGTCCATTCACAAGCCCCGCGTGCTGATGCTCTACGGATCGCTGCGGGAGCGGTCCTATTCCCGCCTC
>NZ_RZPQ01001459.1:0-439 GCF_003999135.1 Mesorhizobium sp. M7A.F.Ca.CA.004.06.1.1
GCCATCGCCTGTTCAACGTTATCGACGATGCCTTCAAGGCCGGCGACTTCGAGGGCCTCGGCGTGGCGTTGGGCGGCTCTTCCCGCTGGTTCGACGAGCGCATGCCGTTCGAGCTCGGCCTCGGGCATCCGCTGGAATATGCGATCTATTGGAGCCCCGTCGGCTTCATCTCGTCTTTGCTGGATGCCGGCTCGAATCCAAACTATCAGGATCACGGTGGGTTTCCGTCCATCATTGCAGCGCTGTCCACCGACCGCGCCGACCGGCTGGACATCGTGCGGGTTTTGATCGACGGCGGTGCCGACCCCAACATGCGGGGCGTCAACGACTGGACGCCGCTGCACTATTCGGTGGCCATCCGCAGTGTCGATGCGATCGGCCTGCTTTTGGCGGCGGGCGCCGACCCGGTGCTCGAAACCCGCATCGATGACTACAGGAC